>JAJRQU010000181.1 GCA_024280095.1 Alphaproteobacteria bacterium
CCTGACCTTCACATCAAAGGATCGATCAACCCCCAATCGGCCTATATTCTCGTCGGCATAACTTAAGGTCGTTTCCAGCCAAGGAGTCGCCTGCCATGTTGCAAAATATCGTGTTGTTTGATTTTGATAATCAACGCCAACCGCAAGCGTTCCATCCGGGGCAAAGCGTGCTGTTCGCATGTCCAAGAGACCAATGCCGCCAAAGCTGTTATAACTATAAGCGCCCTCGGCCAATGATACCGAGGGAAAACAGGATAAAAACCCAAGCCCAAATACAAAGGGAATAACGAGGCTTCTACGTCCAAATTTTTCTTTTTTTGCCACACCTCAAACCGTTAATTTCGAATAAGAATGGCAATGGACGCCGCAGAGACCGCCAGATTTTGGAATATCCCGCCAATTTCTTTTACCAATGATAATGCATCATATGGGCTGAGGTCTGTCGGAACCACAATGGCCGTTCCGGGCGGAATACTGATATTCCGGTCCCCGCCCCATGAGGACAAGTTGATCGGCTTTGCCACACCGTTTGGATAGACAATATAAATACGTCCCTCATCCGCCGAACGGGTATAGCGGCCAACTTCATCAATATATTCGGATATCCCTTTCCCCGGAATAAACTGCAAAGCGCCGGGATTTAACACATCCCCCATAGCAATGATAAAATTCGGCCGCTTCGGCATATAAAGTGAATCGCCTGCTTCCAATACCGTATCCAATGCGGGACTAAGGCTCAATTTCAAGGGATCAGCCTCTATCACCACACGTCCGATAAGTTCCGCATTGGCGAGCTGATTTGTCAATTGCTGTGCCGCCATCAAAGAATCCGCTTCAATATTTTTCTTAACAGAAGCTGATATCATTGCGGATTGTAAATGCCTTGCGGTTTTTTCAAGTTCCGCACGTTGAATCTCTTTCACTCGATTTCGCGTAAAAATCGCGCCATACGTATAGGCCTGATCGGTAACGCCGCCCGCACGCGCCATCAGGTCAGAAAGTTTTTCCCCTTTTCTGATGGTATAAACACCAGGCTGTATAAATTCCCCGGATAACAGCACGGCGCCTGCCTCAAAATTGGAATATTTCGAACCAACGCGTATGCCGCCGCCCGGATTAATGCTCACCGTTTCAAGATTCGTCTGACCCGCATTAATATAAGCCCACTTCATTTCAAGGCCTCCGGGCCCTGAGCCTGTATCAAGACTGGTCACTTCAATATTCGTCATATTGGCATCATTTGATGTCCCCCCGCTTACCGCGATGAGTGACGATATGGGCGTATTTTGGGTCACAGGATAAACGCCTGGAAGACGAATTGCCCCATCAACAGACACAATATATTCAAGAATGAACGGCAATAGATTATTCACTTCTTTATATATTTCCGGGCAATTGGGTGAAGTTTTCTCACCCGCACTATCTGCTTTTTCCGCCGCTATTTTTTCCAGCAAAACCTGCTGATCCAGCTGCCCATCCAAAGGCGTCGATGATCCAAAATTTTCGTCCTTCGAGGCGATGGCCTCTTCAACCTCTTTTCTGACAAAAACCGCTCGGGTCGCCGTCGCAAATCGATTTGACTGCGTATCATTAATAATCCTTGCCAAATTTTTCAGAGGCTTGCAAAATTTTGGATTGTCTTTGCCATTTGGCAGCATTGGTGGAATAGAATATTCTCCAGATACAATAGTATCTCTGACAAATTCGGAGATAAGGAAGGCGATATCAGGCCTGCCAAGAAAAATAACTTTATCCCTGTCTTTTAACAGGATTTCCGTGCCATTATTCAATGTTTTTTCTGGATTAAACGCCTCCAAATATCTGGTTTGTGTTTTTTCCTCAACCCGCTCAATCAATCCAAATAACAGATAGGGGTTATCTTTAAAGTTATTGATATTCCCGATCAAACTATTCACTGAGCTGGCCCCGGCTAACGCTCTATAGCCGGGCGTTTTTACATGACCAGCAAGTTCCACTTTTCCGGATTGAGAATTTTCAATTAAACTGGCAATAAGGGCCTCACCACCGCGAATACGTTTGTCATCTTTTAACGTGCTAAAATGTTGTTTCCCGGTTTCATCAAGAAAAACCTGAGAAATTTCATACCCGGAAGGCCGTAAGGTACCGCCCCCCAATGACATCGCTTGCTTGATGGAGATATCATTTACCCCGCTGGGCAATTCATAAATTGCCGGCCTGACCATTTCTCCGTCAAGGGCAATAGTCGCGCCAATAGTCGGCACAATGATCCTGTCACCATCATTCAAAGTTTCAAAGCCGGACCCTGCCCCATTTAACAGCTGATAAATATCGAGAACCGTACTTTTACCCTCTCGAACAATCGCAATATTTCTCAAAGATCCTGTTTTTTTCACACCGCCGGCGCTGATCAAAATTTCCAGAGGAGATGCCAGACTAGACGTACGAATCAGGCCGGGCAGACCAACTTCACCAACCACCAGAACTGAAATACTTCTGACCGATGCAAGAGAGACATATACTTCCGTACCAATGATGCTCTCTTGAACTTGCCGTGTTAAAATTGATTTGAAATCACCCAAACTAATCCCCGTAACAGATATCGGCTTAAGGTCAGGAATGATCACACGGCCCTCAAGATCTACTCTAATCGTATAACTTTGAGATTTTGATCCCTGAAGGGTGATGATAAGCTCATCGCCAACACCCAACTTATATGTATTAGAGATGCTGCCCGTTAAGACATTGTCATATGATGGTGTATTTTCAAAAATTAAATAACCATATTGCAAAATATCAGAATTCAACCTCTCATGATAATCCGCTTCAAGTCGAGAAATTTTTGCATTTTCTGCCTTGCGCTGCTCAAGGCGTGCCTTTTGACGTTCATTAAAAGCCTCCTCACGCGCCTGATCCAATGGAGAAATAACCGTAGTATTCCCCCCGCCCCTTGATTGCGCTTGGTTTTGGAGAGCCTCTAGCATTGAAGGGTCAAGCGACTGAGCAAAAAGAGATTGATGCAGCAACGATACCCCGGCGACGAGAATAAAGACAACCCTCTTTAAGAAGAAAAACTTCCTTGTCATTTTCACCTTATCCTCAATTTATTTTCTAAATTTATTGCGTAAAATATTTTTTTGAGAATGTAACATATATGATAATATGCGCAAGCAATTGGTGAAGAATTCACCGCAGGCGAACTGGCTTGACCCACCAATTTGGAAAAGCGCTATTTATATTGCCCGCAATCCTGCGAGCGGCTTCTTCGCTCGAAAATATTCCAAAGCATGTTGCGCCGCTTCCGGACATGCCCGCAAAAAGACAATCATCACTTGCTTTAATCTGCGCGATAACTTTATCTATCACCGGATTAATTACACCGGCCTCACCTTCCAGATCATTTCCCGCAGCATCCAGAATTTCTTGTAATTGCCATTGATCTTCAATGATCTGCGGAAGTTTTCTCGGGTTTGAGAAGGTTCTCTTTGTGCGACCCTTGAATATGTCAGATGTAGAAACAGCCACACCAGAATTTACCAAACAAAGAAAAATAGGGAAATTTATCGTGATGGGGCTAAGTTTTTCACCTATGCCGGTCATATGCATTGTTTGGCTTGCCATGCAGACGGGCACATCCGCCCCTAACGATAACAATATTTCATCCAAATCAGATTCTATGGTTGGTATTTGCCATAATTCAATCAAGGCATGAATCGCCGCCGCCGCATCGGCCGAACCGCCGCCGATACCAGATGAAACGGGCAAATTTTTAACAAGTGTAATTTCCGCTCCCTTCAAAATATTAAATTTCTTTTGCAATATTTTAGCGGCCTTAAGGATAATATTGTCCTTTAAGCCGATCAATTCTGTTGCAAAGGGGCCGATAATACCAAGAGATATTTCATCAGAAGGAAGCACCGATATTTCATCACCATAATCCGCGAATACAACCAGACTATCTAAAAGGTGATAACCATCTTCTCGCCGCCCGGTAACCAAAAGGTCAAGATTAATTTTTGCCCGCGCCAAACGGGTGATTTTATTTTTTACCATCCCTGATTTTTATTTTAATTTTGGCAATAAGGTCTTCATCCGGCTTCAAGGAAAGCGCGTGACGCCATTGAAATCTTGCTTCATTTTTACGGCCAATGGCCCAATAGGCATCCCCTAAATGATCATTTATGGCCCAGTCATCTGTTTGAAGCAATACGGCCTTTTCCAGATATTCAACCGCTTTTGGCATATCGCCCAAACGGTACATGGCCCAGCCCAGACTATCCACGATATAGCCATCATAGGGGCGCAGTTCCACCGCGCGCTCAAGCATTACTGTGGCTTTATCAATATTTATGCCCATATCTACCCAACTATACGCCAGATAATTCAAAACCTGTGGCTGATCCGGACGCAGTTCAAGCGCCTTAAGAAAGTCGGCTTCGGCCAGATCCCATTTTTTATTCTGTTCGCGGACAATGCCTCGCGTGTAGAAAATACTCCAATGACGTTCTTGGATATCCGAAATACCTTCTATATAAAGTGAATAGGCCTTTTCAGCCGCCTCAAACCGGCTGTTCATGCGATTTATATCCCCAAGCGAGCCTAGAATCTCCCTTTCCTTGGGGAATTTCCGCGAGAGACGGCTCATGGCGTCTATGGCCTCGTCCAGGCGATCCATTTTTTCAAGAACCCATGCCATTTGTAACTTGGCCCTGAAATATAAGGCATGTTCAAAAGGAATTTTGCCATAGCCTTCCATGGCACCATCATAAAATTTATCTGCCTCAAATATCTGTCCCAACAAATAATCGGCAATATAAAAATCATCTTTCAAAAAATTGGCAAACCGCAAATAAGTGATGGCTGGCATGCGGATATCATCCTGCATTAAAAAATTTGCCGCCGTATAGAAGATTTCAGCGACAGCATCTTTTTCAGATGTAATGAATGACCTTGCCTCTATGTCATTTTCCAAATCATATAATGCCCGCTTAAGCCGCACATTGTCCGGGGCCTTTTCTATATAATTTTCATATAATTGATGGGCATCCTGATCTCGCCCCAGCCGACGAAGCAAAATACCATAGGATTCTACCGTTCGCAGCGACAAAGCCCCCGGAACAACCAAGGATTCCGAATAGAATTTTTCCGCCAATTGTGTTTTTCCAATAAAATCATAAAGCAACCCCGCATGAAATTTTTTAAAATCATCGAAACCTTTTTGTTCCAGCAACGCCCTTACAACTTCTTCTGCCTTTTCGCTCTTACCTTGTGACAGCAAAACCCAGCTTTGAAAAAATGGCTTAAACAGACCATAAACACCGGCATTCCCCATATTTTCCAGATTTAAAAGAGCCGCGTCATGATTACCCGCCTCTAATTGTTCCAAAAACAAAAACATTTGAATCATACTGTTCGAAATATCAAATTCGGTAAGCTTATGAGCCACCTTCAAGGCAGGGCCATACCGGCCATCAGCAATAAAAATCGTAAAAGATTTCCTCAAAATCATCTGATTGTCAGGATCCAGCACCAAGGCTTTTTCATGAAAATCAGCCGCAGCCCGCAAATCATTATGAATCGCCGCATGTAGGCCGGCCAAATATTCGCCGTACGGCTGATCTGGAATCTGCTTGATATCGCCTGTGCCATTACTGGCAAAGGCCGCGCTAAAAGAGATAGTAAAGCATGCCATGCCGACCCATAAAACAGAGGTCACACCACTTAGAATTCGCGTCAAGATTTGCCGTTGGTTTTTCAATTCCTGCTCCAGTTCTCGTCAACATTATTACATATTTGGATAATTAGGGCCGCCGCCGCCTTCCGGTACTGTCCAGTTAATATTCTGCGTTGGGTCCTTAATATCACAGGTTTTACAATGCACGCAATTTTGCGCATTTATCTGCAAAGCAGGATTTTCGCCATTCTTATCTACAATGAATTCATACACGCCCGCCGGACAAAAACGTGCCTCTGGCCCGGCATAGAGAGTATAGTTCACATTAACGGGTACCGCATCATCTTTTAATCTCAAATGACAGGGCTGATTTTCCTCATGGTTGGTATTGGACAGAAAGACTGATGACAATTTATCAAAAGTGATAACGCCGTCAGGCTTGGGATAATCAATGGGCGCACTATCACGCGCCAGCTTCAGGCATTTATGGTCTTCTTCATGACTGAATGTCCAAGGCAACAGAAACCCAAGGCCCAGATTATTGACCCACATATCAAAACCCGCATACAGGGTGCCCAAAAAGGCCCCGAATTTATGAATGGACGGCTTTGCGTTACGTACTCTGTAAAGATCTGTATAAACCCAGCTTGCTTCAAAAAGCGCTGGATATTCCGTTAATTCATCTTTGCCTTGTCCTTCTGCGGTGATTTTATTAAACGCCGCCTCTGCCGCCATCATGCCTGTCTTCATGGCATTATGAGACCCTTTTATGCGCGGCACATTGACAAAGCCCGCACTACATCCGATGAGCGCGCCGCCCGGAAAAGTAAGTTTCGGGATAGACTGAAACCCCCCTTCGTTAATGGCCCGCGCCCCGTAAGATATACGCCGCCCCCCCTCTAATGTGGGCCGAATAGACGGATGATTCTTAAATCTTTGCATCTCATCAAAAGGCGACAAATAAGGATTGGAATAGTCAAGGCCAACAACAAAACCGATGGCCACCTGATTATCTTCAAGGTGATAAATGAACCCGCCACCAACTGTTGCCTTGTCTAAAGGCCAGCCCTGCGTATGGATTACCATGCCTTGCTTGTGATTCTCGGGCTTAACTTCCCATAGTTCCTTGATGCCAATGCCATAGGTCTGTGGCTCCTTACCATCCCGCAAATTGAATTTTTCGATCAGGACTTTCGCAATTGAGCCTCTTACGCCTTCTGCAATGAAGGTATATTTACCGTGCAATTCCATGCCCGGCATGTAGGTGTCTTTTTCGCTCCCATCAGCGGCAACGCCCATATCCCCCGTTAAAACGCCTTTAACGGAACCATCTTCATGATACAGAATATCGGCACCGGCAAAACCCGGAAATATTTCAACGCCCATATTTTCTGCCTGTTCCCCCAACCAGCGACATAGGTTACCCAGACTGATGATATAATTTCCGGTATTGCTCATCAAGGGCGGCAGCATAAAATGAGGCATACATATCTTACCCTTTTCCTTCATTATCCAATGCTCATTTTCCGTCACAGGCGTTAATAACGGCGCGCCCAATTCTTTCCAGTCCGGCAAAAGTTCGTCCAAGGCAATGGGATCAATCACCGCGCCTGATAGAATATGTCCGCCAACTTCTGAGCCTTTTTCCAGAATGCAAACTGAAAGTTCTTTGCCGCCCGCATCGGCCAATTGCTTTAGGCGGATTGCGGCACTCAGTCCCGCAGGCCCCGCACCAACAATGACCACATCATATTCCATGAATTCGCGTTCCATAATATCCTCTTTTTCCAATTTTGGCCCGATTCTAACCCCGGTTCTAACCCCGGTTCTAACTATGTGGGCGTAAAGCTGCCTAGACTATTTATTCCGAAGTTACTCCAAAGGTTACCGGCGGGTCAATATAACTATACCATTTTGCGGCCATAGCCCCTTTTTATCCGCCCCGGAGCATTCGTTCTATTACTGGCGCACTCACATTCTAATATAATAGAACAAATCACAACATACTTCAAACATACGTTTGTTTCCACCTGCTTGAACCTTCTAATTTATCGTAAACTGATATGGAAAAATCCTAGGAAAATCGGCTATGTGGCCTGAATTATAGATTCACCTGACATTGAAAACAGCGCAATTATATAGCTATTTTTTAGTCTGGCTTTTGGAGGCATCCTGCCAGAGGGTTTTCATGGCATGGAATAAGCTCGGTCTTGTAGCCTCAAGATATAACTGATTGTCGGGCAAATTTTCCTTAAGCCTTTTATAAGCCGTTCCCAAAGAATGATATGGCATATTGGGGAATAGATGGTGGGTCGCATGAAAACGCAGGCCAACCGGTGCCCATAAGGCCGACAAAAAACCACCCGGCACATCAACAGAATCAAGAAACTGTTCCGCAACCGTCATTTTATAATCCCCGGGGTTGCGGTAAGCATGGGCACCTAATGTCCGGATGCTATTCATAAATAACACCAGAAAAACCACCGCATACCAAACGACAAAAAACTTAGCCGGTAAAAAGCCCTGATACCATAGCCCTACGGCTGCCCAGCCATAGAAAAAGGCAAAAAATTCCTGCAGACGCCAATATTTCCCATCACGTTCCGTATGGGGCGGGCGGCGATAATCCATATCAATGGTAAGCGACGAGCCCCGTTGCCAAAGCAACCGACCAAGAGATGGTATAACCCAACCAAGGGGCGTAAGAATAAGATAGCGCAGAACAATAAGCGCCGGCAGAAAAATAGAAGAAATCACATACCAGACATTTTTCCAGGGATTTTGCGTCCCAAAAGGAAGATATTCCCCATCAAGCTTGGTGCCATAAACATCCCGTTTATGATGATCGTTATGCACCCCCTGATACATAAACATAGGCACCATAACCAAAAAACCGCAGGCCACATTCCACACAACTTTAAACGCCGTCATCGTCCCCTTTTTAAAATGAACAATTTCATGAATAAAAATAACCGCACGGTAAAGAGCAAAAACAGCAACAATATATGACATCATACCAATTGGAGAGAAGCTTTCAGACATCACCGCTATTGCAAAAGCAACCGCCCCAAGCATAAGGGAGAATAAAAAATCAAGCCAATAGATGGTCTGATTGGCTTTCATCAGGTCTTTCACCAAGGCGCGGGCTTCCTTTAAGGGAAAATCTTCCGCTTTGGCTTTTCTGTCCTTCAGCATCATGTCACTTTCAAAAAAACATGTTTAATAAACTTGGTAACAATATATTCGTTTCCATTATTATAGTCGAATAAGTCATATTTGTAATTCATATCTTTAACATCTGCTGCGCTACATTGTTTTAGGTCAAAAGTAAATATCTGTAATGATATAATTCTGCCCAGATTATAGATTATCATGTTCTCGATTGCATACTTGTGGCTGAAATGCATATAATATAATCACATTAGCAATCGGCAAAACATTTGGTAAGAAAAAAATAATGAGTTTCGCTTAATATGGCTGGGATGGATATTTCTACAGAAAATCGGTTTAATGATATGCCTAATCATATGGAAGAAAGAGACATTTTGTCTCTCCTGCAATGGTATATGGATTCGGGGGTGAATGAGACCATTGATGATCTGCCGCAAGATTGGTTTGAACTATCCCAGTCTCTCCCTAAAAAAACAGCCCCGAAACCACCCATACCCACAGGCCAATCTGGCATAATGTCCAAAAAAATAGCGCCAATGGTTTCCATAGAGCATATCGCACAAGACGCCGCGCGCTTAGCGGCCTCCTGCGACAACCTGAGGGAGCTCAATGACGTTATTAAAGATTTTAATGGCTGTAGTTTAAAAAAAATCGCGACCCATACAGTCTTTTCTGATGGTAACCCCGATAGCGATATTATGGTGATTGGCGAGGCCCCGGGCGTTGATGAGGATCGGCATGGAAAGGCGTTTTTAGGCGAGAATGGCCAAATGCTGGATCGCATGCTCAAAGCCATCGGATTATCCCGCAAGAATGATTTCTATCTAACCAATATATTGCCGTGGCGGCCCCCGGGAAACCGGAAACCTTTGGCAGAAGAAATCACCATTTGCCTGCCTTTTATCAAACGGCATATTGAACTTTTCAACCCTAAACTACTCATTCTATTGGGCGGCATATCAGCCAATAGCCTTATGAACTCTGATCTTGGTATCACCCGCCTTCGCGGCAAATGGTTGGAATATGAGCTTTGCGGCAAGACCATCCCCGTTCGCCCCCTGTTTCATCCCGCCTATTTATTGAAACAGCCCAAAGCCAAAGCGGATACATGGAAAGACCTACTGGAAATCAAAGCTAAAATAGCGGAAAAAATTACCAGTGAAACTACCCGTGAAACTGGCGGAAAAACTGGCGGAAAAACGGAATGATTTTATTTCCTCAATATAAAAAATATACGGCACCTTTTCTATTCCTCTTTTGGCCAGTGCTCCTTCATGGCGAGGCTGTCACACAGAACTCATATACCGTTCAGGACATCAAATTAGAAAACGCAGAAGAGCAGAACATATTGCGCCCCGCAGATTTTAATCTGTTAAGCACCGCTGACGTGAAATTATATAAGAATATCTTTCGCCTGCAAGAGGATGGCAAATGGAAAAAGGCGAATAGGCTGATCAAACAGCTGGACGATAAATTATTACTGGGCCATATTTTATATCAAAGATACATGCATCCCACCGAATATACCTCGCGTTATCGTGAACTGGCCAAATGGATGTTGAAATACCCCGACCATCCGGGGGCCAAAAGAATATATGGTCTCGCAAAAAAGAAAAATGGCGGCAAGGGCCAAAAACTGCATAAACCCATTCCGGCCTTGGCCTTAAATTTCCCGGCTGACAAACCAATCCGCGCGACAACCGTACCGCCGACAAATGAAAATAAAACGTCTCCAAATCCCGAAACCGTTGATCCGATAGCCATTCGGGCAAGGCCGAAACATATCAAAGCTGACCGCGTCGATATTTATAACCTAAAGACCAAAATCAAACGATACCTGCGGCGCGGTAACCCGGAACGAGCCGAAAAAAGATTATGGGCCTTTGAACGCCGCAACCTCTTGTCACCGACGGAAATCACAAAAATCCTCGGGGATATTGCCGGAGGGTATTTTTTCAAAAACCAGGATGCCAAGGCACTTGCACTAGGCGCAATAGCCGCAGAATATTCTCATGACACCGCATCTCAGCCTGATTGGATTGCCGGACTGGCCGCATGGCGGCTAGGCGACTGCGGTACCTCCGCGCAACATTTCGAGAAAGTCGCCAATTCCCAAGTGGCCGGAGACTGGACGTCTGCTGCAGGCGCTTTCTGGGCGGCCCGCGCATATCTTGTGTGCCGTCAGCCTGACAGGGTCGCTGAATTACTCCAGAAAGCCGCCAATTATCATCGAACTTTTTATGGTCTAATCGCCGCGCGACAACTTGGCCAATTACCCATAATCAATTGGTCTGCGCCCGAGTTCACCAGGGATCATTTCAACCTGATAAAAGGCTTTCGCAGCGTGCAACGTGCTATTGCTTTGACCCAAGCGGGGAAAACAATGATAGCTGATATGGAACTAAGCGATACTTGGCGACGCTCAAGAGGCGACAAACATGAAGCTTTGCTTGGGCTCGCCTCAAAACTGGGGCTTGCCGGAACCCAGTTGAAAATTGGCAAGATCGAAGAACAAAAACGCCGAACGGCTCTTGATAGCACCCTTTACCCCATTCCTGACACTACGCCTGAGGGAGGCTTTACGCTCGACAAAGCTTTGATGTTTGCCATCATCCGGCAAGAATCCGAATTTAACAGCTGGGCCAGAAGTCATGCGGGCGCGCGCGGGATCATGCAAGTAATGCCGCGCACAGCAAGCTATATTTCCCGCGACAGGTCATTACGATTTGGCAGCAGAATAAAACTGGATGATCCCAAATATAATATGGCTCTGGGCCAGCAATATGTTCACGATATGCTGGGCAAGAACTTTGCTGACGGCAATCTTTTCAAAACTCTGGTCGCCTATAATGCTGGCCCCGGAAATTTGAGGAAATGGGAGCGAAAAACCAACTTTCAAGATGATCCATTATTGTTCATTGAATCTATCCCTGCCCGTGAAACCAGAAATTATATTGAACATGTTATCAGCAATTTCTGGATTTATCGCATGCAAATGAACCAATCAACTGATACGCTGGATACAGTTGCAATAGGTAAATGGCCCATGTATATTTCTCAAGACACTAATCTTATGAAAAGACAAAAACATGCCGCTCGATAATAATATTGAATTTCTGCCCCTTAATATCGCCATATTAACCGTTTCAGACACACGAACGCTGGACAATGATACCTCCGGTCAGATATTGATTGATCGCCTGACCAATGCGGGCCACAAGCTTGCCGCACGCGCCATCGTCAAGGATGAAAAAAGCGATCTGTCTGCCAAGCTGTCCGAATGGATCAGGGATGAGGACATTCAGGTTATTATTTCCACTGGCGGGACGGGCCTGACGGGCCGCGATATAACGCCAGAGGTTTTCCACAGCCTTTATGATAAGGAAATTGAAGGTTTCGGCGAAATTTTTCGCCTGATTACTTATAAACTCATCGGAACATCTACCATGCAGAGCCGTGCCACTGGCGGCGTTGCGGGGGGAACTTACATGTTTGCCTTGCCCGGCTCTAACGGGGCCTGCAAAGATGGCTGGGACAATATATTCAAAGAACAATTAGATATACGTTTCCGCCCCTGTAACTTTGCGGAAATGATGCCCCGTCTGGTCGAGTGACATTTCTTTTTTATCATAATAAATTATATACAAATTGGTCTTTTCTTTACGAAAGGACAACATAACGGGATTATAACTCACCTATGGTCAGGGCCCCTTGCCTTTGTCCATTCTGGAGAGCCATTATGTCAAAAAATATTGCGATTACCATTGTCCAAGATAACAAGACAATCAACAAAACATATATTGATCTTCTAAAACAACATTATAGCGTAAGGTTAGTTGATATTGATGCAATACTACCGGAGAGCTTTATAGATTCCGATCTTATGATCATACAGATTAATCTGAATGACCCCAACGCCATTGCCCCCCTAAAAATCTTAATGGCCTTACCCGAACGAAGCCATATTCCAACGCTCTTTCTCCTGCGTGAATTCTCGCGGCGCGAAATAATACAAGCCAGCACACTTGGCGCAACGGACTATACGACCTATCCCTGTCCAGAGGATAGTTTTCTACAGCTTATATACAATATGATCAATAAATCTGGGAAAAAAATATGGGCACAATTATCAGAAACTCAGGAAGAGGCCTTAAAAGTCAGCCTGAAGGTCGTCGAGAACACTTTTCGCAATGCCTCACTGGGTTTGGAAGTATCCCAAAAAGACGTCAAAGACAGTTGCAACCTTATCATCGAAGCCACGGCTAAAGACGGCCTGACCGAATGGATGAATACCATTCGCCAACATCATGTTTATACATATCGTCATAGTATGATGGTCTGTGGTTACCTGCTGTCTTTTGGTATGCTCTTAGGCCTTAGCAAAACAGATTTACAGATGCTCGCAGTGGGCGGCATGATTCATGATATCGGAAAAGCCAAAGTACCTTTAGAAATTTTAGATAAATCAACGGCGTTAACACCGAAAGAAATCGACATCATTAAAAAGCACCCCGAAGACGGCCGTCATATTCTGGAAAAGCAGAACTGGGACAAAGTTATGATAGATATTGCGGCACATCATCATGAAAAACTCGATGGCACGGGCTACCCAAGTGGGCTGAAGGGCGTGGAGATCAGTGATACTGTCCGCATCGCTTCTATTGCGAATGTATTTTCCGGGCTAACCGATAAACGCCCCAACAAACCCGCAATGACAGCAGAAAAAGCCATTGAAAGAATGTTGGAAATGAAAAATTACCTAGACTTTCCCCTCGTCTTATCATTTCGTGATGTTGTTTTGCCAAGCAAGATAAATATCGAACAATACAAACGATAACCGCCTTAACCATATGGCAACCAATGGTTGCTATCCTTTCAACATATATAAAGTTACGAAAAATATATCGCGCCCTAAAATAACGTAATAGAAAAGATATGTTGAAAAATAAACATGTCACTATTGTTCAGGATAACAATATACATGACAGGTCATTCATTGATCTCGTGAAACGCGACCATACCATTAAACTGGTGGATGCAAATTCATTGTCTATGGGGGACTTTAAGGATTCTTTGCTTGTCATTGCACAGATTAAACTCACAGATCCCGAAGCCGTTCGCCCCTTAAGACATAAAATGTCCATGCTCGAAGAAAATCATGTTCCGGTACTTTTCTTGCTCGACGATTTTAACAGAAGAGAAATTGTTCAGGCAAACATTCTGGGGGCAACCGACTATGTCCCCTACCCTTGCGATGAGGAACATTTCATTCAGCTAATCGGCAAGCTGGTTAATATTGTTGTTGAGCAGGCATGGTCAAAACTATCCAAAACACAGGAATCCGCCTTAAAAGTAAGCCTGAAGGTTGTCGAAAAAACTTTTGCAAATGCCGCCGCAGGATTGGAAATTTCTCAGGATGAAGTCAAAGACAGTTGCAACCTGATCATAGAGGCCACGGCGAAAGACGGCCTTACGGACTGGATGAATGCCATCCGGCAACATCACAATTATACTTACCGCCATTCTATGATGGTCTGTGGTTATCTGACCTCTTTTGGCATGCTGCTTGGCGTTCAAAAGACGGATTTGCAGACATTGGCTGTTGGTGGCTTGCTACATGATATTGGCAAATCCATTACGCCGGTGGACATATTAGACAAGCCGAGCGTTCTTTCACCAGAAGAATGGGACATCATGAAAGAGCATGCGCTGGATAGTGGTAATATACTGGAAAATAATCAATGGCCCGCCGAGATGGTCGATATCGCAACCCATCACCATGAAAAACTCGATGGCTCAGGATATCCCCACGGTTTAAAAGGCACAAAGGTAAGTGATTTAGCCCGCATGGCCGCCATAGCAGACATATTTTCCGGATTAATTGACAAGCGGTCTTACAAACCCGCCATGTCACCGGAAAGAGCCATTGAAATCATGTTAAGCTTATCAGATGAGCTGGACATTCCGCTGGTCAAAGCCTTCCGCGCCGTTGCTCTTACGGGGCCAACGAAGAAATTTTTATGTTAAAAACTATACTGCAGGGCCGTGAAAATATTGCTGCTATCTTTGAATTGGCCAAAAAAACTGTATTTTACCTGACCATAAAATATATTCCCGCCCGCTTCGATTTTTAAATTATCACGGATTTTATAGCTGGCTTTAAGGCGCAGATAACCATCCTTGTCAGAAGGCGAATAAAAGTTGAACAAACCCAGCCTTAAATTTTGCTGCATCAATAATCTGGTTAAACGGATTGTGAAGATATGCCTGTTTTGCCGATCTTTAATGGCCCCCACCGGCAATGAGGCAAGATAATCATCATAATTTAATTTACGTTCAAGGTAATATTGCACCGAACCTGTTAATTCGGCGGCAATTTCCTGTTCATACCCCACAAGAAATCTGAATTCATCATTACGTACGAGAGGATTTAAAGCTGATCCCTCCGCAGTTTTATAATAGCCAACCTCAATAGTGGCTATCCCCGTTGATATCGGTCCGCGCGCGCTGGCGCCAAATGTTTGAAGCTTCGGGAAGGTGGCATTTCCTGTTGCCATATCCTGACCCGCCGGACTCTTCCAATAGCCGTTGTAATAATAAACCGCCGCCTCAATTGCACCAAATGACCGGTAAAGACGTAACGCCAGTTCATCATTTTTAAACCATTTGTCTGGCCGGTCATCAATCACCGGATTTGCGCGTCCTCTTGGCCCGCCCGTCCCCCGATCATAAAAGGAAATACGGGTGCCATCAATAAAACGGTCCGCATCAAACCTTGGCATATAAATTATATCAAGATTTAAATCGCCAAAGAAAAAAGCCGTTTTGATGGCGTCTGATGGGGCCTTTAAATATTCATCATCCCGCCCGATGAAAAAACTATTCCAGTCCTTTGGAAAAAGATCATTGATAAAGATCAGGTCACCCGTCCCCCATGTCAGGACTTGACGGCCCATTTTAACGTCCAGGAAATCCATGGGACTGAAAGTAATATTTGCTGTGCGAATATCAACAAATCCCTGCCCCTTTTCCAGATCAACAGAATGATCATTCATAACCGGGTCATAGAGAAAGTCTGACACAAAATTAATCGTCAGCTTGTCCAGTGCTTTTTCGATATCTATCTGAAGCCGCATTTCGCCAAGGCTCATTTGCTTTTGCAAATCATCAGATTGAAGCCGCGTACCAATCCGACTTTCCAGAAAACCGCTTAAATCAAAAGGCAAACCCTGCTCCGCGTCATCCTCTTGCGACATGGTGGCAAGGTCACTCAAGCCTTCCGGCAACAATATTTCCTGTGCCCAAATGCCTTGCGAAAAACTCAGCAAGAATAATGCGGTTATTCCCCGTAATATCATCTAAATTACCTTAGGTATTTAATGGGCGCTTTGCGTAAATATCGTTCTGAAAAAATTTTATCCGGCAAGCCCACATCATATTTCACGGCACTATAATCCATCAGTGTTTTTCCACCTGACCGGTGATCTTCCATGCGGGCAGAAGTCACCGTTGGGTGACCCGAAACCACCTCAACCTTCAATGCCGTATAACTGCGAATTTTCTGCCCCTGTTCATCGTAATATTCGGTCTTTACGGGCAGAAAGGTTGCCTTGTGTATCCAGCTTTTATAAGAGGAAAATTCAACGGATTTTGGATCTTTCGGCGTGCTTTTCACCACATAAAAATTATCATTTTCTTCCACCAACTCATGGTTATCTTCGTTAATCCCCCGGCCTGAAACATCTTCGTAATAGAAATGGGAACCAACAAAACTGGTTCGTTCATCGCTCGCCGCGATGCGTTTCACCAGATCCAGTGCCGGCAAATATAACCAGCGGTCATCATCCCGATCCATATTTTTGATCACCATAAAGACCATCTTCTTTACATCAGCCGGTTTGTTGAAATAGACATAGAATTTTTGCCCGCCATCTATTTGTTCTTCCTCGGCTTGATCATTATCTTTACGCAGGATAACAAATTCACGTGCCCGCTCACGCCCTTGGTCATCAATGATACGCATATTGACCTTGGCGCGGCCATCATCACCCTTGTAATAGGAAACATGGTTGGCTTTTTTAACCACCTCCATAACATCAAGAGCGAGTGCCGGACTTGCCGAGCCGGCCCAGAAAACAGATAAAACCAAAAGTGCTTTGAACAGATATGTCATATTATGTCCTTTCCATTTCCTTTTTAAACAACAGGCCCTCAAATAAACGGATCAATGCGGGAAGAATGGTTAACGTGGCCACCCCGGCCAAAATCAATATTGCCGAAATAAACACGCCGACCGTTTTATAAGGCACCAATGGGGCGGCAAGCAGCGGCAGAAAGCCAATACCAACCACAATCACATTGCGGGTAATCGCTCTTGCCGGTTCCCCGAAAACGGCAACATACGTTGTTTTCCAATCCGGATATTTTTTTCTAAGCTCTCGGCTTCGTACCAGAAAATGTATGGCGTAATCAACCGCAAGCCCAAGGCTCAGCGAGGATAATACCGCAACCGGCATATCATAATCCTTGCCAATCAAGCCAATAATACCGTAGATCATCCCAATGGTGAAGGTCAGCGGGATCATGGCCAGCGTCCCCCACCATAAAGACCGGAATAAAAATACCATCATGATAAAGACAATGATAAAGCTTCCGATGAAGGCTTCGGCCATACCAGCCACCATTTTATCCTGCCAGATGACATTGATATAGGTTAGCCCAAACCAGTCATGGCTGATGCCCTCCGGCGCGGGATTGTCCATAAAATACTGATCAACCTTGTCAATCAAAGCGCTCATGTCACGGTTGTCACCACTTTTTAATTGCAGCCACATATTGGTTTTTTTATAATCCGGCGTCACAAAATGCCATAGGTCTTGCGGCCGGTGACTATTTTGATATGTGATCAATGTTTCCGCAACGGCGGAACGGCTACCCGGAATACGGTACGCCTCTTCATCCCCCATGAAAAGCTCACGATGCACGGTTTTCACCACATCGGACAGGCTATTGCTTTTA
>JAJRQU010000182.1 GCA_024280095.1 Alphaproteobacteria bacterium
AAAATTTATCACCAACGGAAAGCCATTCAAAGTAGCCATTACAGCCATCATGCGAAAGCTTATAACAATCGCAAATGCCCTCTTGAGAGATAATAGAAAATGGTCCAAAATTAATGCTTGATCAACACGGATACTCTAGGGGCTATTCAAGAGTTCCTTCTGCTCCTACAGTTCAATAAGACATTGTTGCTGCCTTAACCCTCGATAAGAATCGGGGATGAATTATGTAGGTTTTATGTAGATTTTCTCAAGTCACGCAGGCGAAATCCGGCGCAGGTCTTGTGGCACCTTGAAAACAGGCGTCAGGATTAAACTAACCATTACAATGCTTGAAAAGAGATGGCTCCCCGAGCAGGACTCGAACCTGCGACAAATAGATTAACAGTCTACTGCTCTACCAACTGAGCTATCAGGGATCACGCATCTTACGAAGGGTAGTAAGCGACCCAACGAGGCACCTTATACAATCAGTTTTTTATCCTGCCAATAGAAAAATTGAAAAAAATGATATTAAGGTCTGTGGAATATGTGCCCAGCCGCCTAGTCCTTGAAAACACGCGCAAATATGGTGTCCACATGTTTGGTGTGATAGGCCATATCGAATTTATCGTCGATCTCGGCATCGGACAGCTTGGCAGAGACTTCGGGGTCGGCTTTCAGCTCGGTGGCAAAGTCGGCACCTTCTTCCCAAACCTTCATGGCATTGCGCTGTACAAGGCGATAGCTGTCCTCTCGGCTGATGCCTGCCTGGGTCAGGGCAAGCAGGATGCGCTGCGAGTTATGCAGGCCGCCCAGCTTATCCATATTGGCCTGCATATTTTCCGGATAGACCAGAAGCTTGTCCATAACGCCTGTCAGCCGCGTCAAGGCAAAATCGAGGGTCACAGTGGCATCAGGGCCAATCATGCGCTCAACAGAACTATGGGAGATATCACGTTCATGCCAGAGCGCGACATTCTCCATAGCGGGCAGGGCCATGCCGCGGACAAGGCGTGCCAAACCGGTCAGATTTTCGGTCAGAATCGGATTGCGTTTATGGGGCATGGCCGAAGAACCTTTTTGGCCTTTGGAGAAGAATTCTTCGACTTCCAGAACTTCTGTGCGCTGAAGATGGCGAATTTCTGTGGCGATTCGCTCAACAGAGCTGGCTATGACGCCGAGCGTTGCAAAAAACATGGCGTGGCGGTCACGGGGAATGACTTGGGTGGAGGTCGGTTCAATTTCAAGACCGAGGGCCTTGGCCACATGCGCTTCAACCCGTGGGTCAATATTGGCGAAAGTGCCAACGGCACCGGAAATCGCGCAAGTGGCGATTTCTTTGCGGGCATTTTTCATACGTTCCAGATTGCGATCCATTTCGGCATAGGCCTGAGCCATTTTAAGGCCAAATGTCACAGGTTCCGCATGAATGGCGTGACTGCGGCCAATACAGACATCAAATTTATGTTCGTAGGCGCGGCGTTTTAGCACCACGAGCAGTTTTTCAAGGCCGTCAATCAATATATCAGCGGCTTTGACCAATTGGACATTAAAACAGGTATCCAAGACATCGGAAGAGGTCATGCCCTGATGGACAAAACGGGCTTCCGGGCCAATATATTCCGCAAGGGACGTCAGGAAAGCGATGACATCATGTTTGACTTCCCGTTCAATTTCGTCGATGCGATCAATGTCGAAATTGCCTTTTTCCCAAATGATCTTTGCGCTTTCTTTGGGAATAACGCCGAGCTCTGCCAAGGCATCACAGGCGTGGGCTTCTATTTCAAACCAGATTTGGAATTTTGATTGTGGCGCCCAAATGGCGGTCATCACTTCGCGGGAATAACGTGGAATCATAGCATCACCTGTTTAACAATGTTTGTATGGGCAGGCTTTAGCAGGAATTGGTGCGGGGGACAAGTGGTTCCCCACCTTATGGGCCATAAAAGAAGATAATAGATACAGGGTAAATAGACGGGGGTATGGGAAAAATATCAGGCTTTGTTACATCAGGCCTAATTGATATATTCCCATACACCGATATTATATAAAAAGTCATTGACAACAATAGGGTCTTGATTAAAGAAACCTATCACGATTCCGCCTGTCATCAATGTCAATATGCCAATGGCAAATTTTCCAGATGATAAATTTTGCATTCTACTTATCCTAATACTATTGTTATTGTATCTATGATAAGCAATAGTCATGCCAAATAGGCGCTGAGGCGCAGTTTTCCTGTTAGTGTTTCATTAACCATAAGGTTTTTCTATGTTAATGTGTAAAATTTACTGACAGTTTTAGGGAAATTGTATCATTTTGGAACAGGTAAAAGGCGAAAGTCAGGACTTTCTATATAAGCCCCATCGTTTTTAAGCTGGTCTGGCCGCTTTTTGAGATGATCAAATGATCATGAAGCATGACGCCCAGTTGATTTCCGGCATCTTCAATGCGTTTGGTCATTTCCACATCATCCCGGCTTGGTGTGGGATCGCCGCTGGGGTGGTTATGCACCAGAATAATGGCGGTAGCATGAAGCTCAAGCGCACGCTTGATAACTTCCCTTGGGTAAACCGGGGTATGATCTATCGTGCCTTCCTGCTGTTTTTCATCGGCAATCAGGCGATTTTTCCGGTCCAGAAACAAAACACGAAATTGTTCATTCTTCTGATGGCCGAGTTGGATCTGGCAATAATCAACAAGGGCTTGCCAATTGGACAGGATGGGTTGATCCATGATTTTACCTAGGGCCAGCTTCTGGGCCGCAGCCTCAACCAGTTTCAGATTGGTAATCACGGCATCCCCAATGCCGGAAATTTCACTCAACCGTTTCGCCGGTGCGCTGATAACTTCAGAAAAACTTCCAAAATGGTTAATGAGTTCCTTGGCAAGCGGTTTGACATCCCGCCTGGGAATGGCTGAATATAGCAGAAGCTCCAATAATTCATATTCGGCAACAGCATCAACGCCGCCTTTGCGAAAACGATCTTTCAGGCGTTGCCGGTGGCCGTTATAATGTGGTTTATTTTTTTTGTCTGCTGGCACCTGATTACACCCCCTATTTAATCACAGATATGGTGGGTTGTCATAACCCTTGGGCGATGAGGTGAATATTTCCACGCCGCTGCTGGTAACGGCCATGCTATGCTCGAACTGGGCAGACAGGGATTTGTCGCGGGTGACGGCGGTCCATCCATCGCTTAATACTTTCACATCCGGCTTGCCAAGATTGATCATAGGTTCAATGGTAAAGAACATGCCTTCCTTTAATTCAGGGCCTTCGTTCGGCTTGCCAAAATGCATGATATTTGGCGCATCGTGAAAAACCCGTCCTAGCCCATGACCGCAAAAAACCTCAACCACGCCGCAGCGTTCACTTTCGGCATATGTTTGAATGGCATGTCCGATATCGCCGATGGTCGCGCCGGGTTTTACGGCGGCAATCCCCCTCATAAGGCATTCATAGGTAATGTCGACAAGTCGTTTGGCTTTGATTGCAGGTTGTCCGACATAAAACATTCGGCTGGTGTCACCGTACCAGCCCTCCAGAATAACGGTGACATCAATATTGACAATATCCCCGTTTTTTAATTTTTTTGGCCCGGGAATGCCGTGGCAAACCACATGGTTGATGGAGGTGCAGATGGATTTGGGAAACCCGCGATAATTGAGAGGTGCGCTGATGGCACCCCGCGCATCGACAAAATCGGCGCAGAGACGGTCAAGTTCATCTGTTGTGATGCCGGGCTGGACATGTTCGGTAATCATATCCAACGTTTCGGCGGCCAGCCTGCCGGCTTTTCTCATGCCATCAAAATCATCAGGCGCGTAAATTTTTATGGCGTTGCTGCGGCCTGCCTCTGGATCATTTGCCTTGATATATTTCATTATTTGTCCATTCATAGGCGAATTGGAATTCGTTGTTTTACTAATATATCTTTGTTGGTTAAATTACAACCGTAACAAACCGCCTCAACGCCGTTATATAATGCCATCTTAAGGGCAGCGGCGTAGGTGGGATCAATATCCGCAGCCACCCGAAACTCTGTGCAATCATTTCGCTGCACGAGATAGACCATAACGGCGCGATATCCGTCCGCGACCATTTGGGTCAGTTCCTGCAAATGCTTTGTTCCCCTTGCCGTGACAGAATCCGGGAACTCCGCGATACCCGCTTGCCGCGACAGGGTAACGCTTTTGACTTCAACATAACAATCGGCCTCGCCGTGGCTGCTGGCGGACAGGAAAATATCGATACGGCTGTTCTGGCCATATTTCATTTCGCGGCGCAGGTTAGTATACCCTTCCAATTCCGTTATGGTGCCATCCGTAATCGCCTCCTGAACCAGTCTGTTGGGGTGGGCGGTATTGATGCCAACAAGACCGCCATTCACTTCCACCAATTCCCATTTATAATCCAATTTGGCTTTGGGGTTTGTTGCGGGCGATAACCAGACGATATTACCTTCATCCTTCAGGCCCATCATAGAGCCGGGATTGGCGCAATGGGCGGTGATAATCTCGCCATTGCTCAACCTAATATCTGCTAAAAAACGTTTGTAACGCTTTATCAGGCGGCCCTGAATAAGTTTATGTTCAAATTTCATGAAGACAGGGTATAATTAATAAATGCTCCCGAATCAAATAATGAAGCAAATAAGAAGCCCTCAATATGATTAAGACCGTAACCGCCAGCATGATTATTATCGGAGACGAGATCCTGTCCGGGCGAACCAAGGATAAGAATTTAACGCATTTGTCGCTATGGCTGAACCGCATGGGGGTTCAGTTAAGGGAGGTTCGGGTGATCCCGGATGCCGGCAAAATGATTGTGGATGCGGTTAATGATTTGCGGGCGCAGTATGATTATGTTTTCACCACGGGCGGTATTGGCCCGACACATGACGATATTACGGCGGAAAATGTGGCGAAAGCTTTTGATGTCCCTTTTGTGCAAAATGCAGAGTCTCTTGTCTTGTTGCAGAAACATTATGATGCTCAAAATGATAAGGGTGAAAGGGGTAAAATTTCGGATGCCAGATTACGCATGACCATGATCCCCGAAGGGGCCCGCCTGATTAAAAACCGGGTCAGCACAGCGCCCGGTTTTCAAATGGAGAATGTTTTTGTTCTGGCGGGAATCCCCGTGGTTATGCAGGCGATGCTGCTTGATATAGAAACAAGGATAGAGGGCGGCCATCAAATGTTGTCCAAGGCGGTACATGTTTATGAAGGCGAAAGTCATTTCGCAGAAATTTTGGCAGAAGTTGAACAGGCCTTTCCGAGCGTTTCTCTTGGAAGCTATCCTTTCTTTCGCCACAAGGAATTTGGCGCAAGCTTTGTATTAAGGTCGCAAGTAGGGGCTGATATTGATCAGGCTCTGCATATGTTGAAGCTGAAGATCACGCAGATCGGCAAGGAATGTTTTGATGGCGAGGCTGAAATTTAAAATCATTCTGGAAACACTATATCTCGGTAAATATAGACATTGACATACGGATAAAAAGCAGTAAAACAAGCTTAGAGTATGCGTCTGTGGTGAAATTGGTAAACACAGCAGACTTAGATTTTTTTGAGCGTATGGGCAGAAATGTTCATATTGTATTGGGTGAATTCAGTGAA
>JAJRQU010000183.1 GCA_024280095.1 Alphaproteobacteria bacterium
ACCATACCCCAAATGGCCAATGCCGGTTTTCGCCTGAATCTGGTGGCGATCATCGTCGTGACCTCGCTGTCTTATGGCTTGGTGCCTATTATTTTTGGCTAAGCTTCTGATAAGTTTTTTGTGGACTTTTTTTCGAATCGGGCCATATATGACAGTATGACGATGAAGATGGAAAATACCCCCGATGATTCAGGGTGCGATTCTGGGCGCAAATTTCGCAAGATGCATGGGCTGGGCAATGATTTTGTGATATTTGACGCACGGACGGATCAGCTTGATCTGACGGCAGATCAGGCGCGCCATATTGCGGGCCGGAACCGCGGCATTGGCTGCGATCAGATCATCACGATATTGCCGAGCGATAAGGCCGATGCTTTCATGCGGATACAGAATGCGGACGGCAGCGAAGTGAATGCCTGCGGCAATGCCGCGCGCTGTATCGGGGATATTCTTCTGGCCGAAGGCGATGCCCAACAGGTGAGTATTGAAACGGGCGCGGGCCTATTGACGGCCATGCGGGATGGTGATTTGATTACGGTTGATATGGGAAAGCCAAAACATGCGTGGCATGAAATTCCCCTATCTCAAAATATGGCTCAAAATATAGATACAGATAATCTGGATTTGACGGTGGGGCCGCTGAGCAACCCTGTCGCGGTCAATATGGGTAATCCCCATGGGGTATTTTTTGTGGATGATGTTGAGGCTATCCTTTTGGATGAAGTTGGTCCAAAAATTGAGAATCACGAATTATTTCCCGAGCGCGTGAATGTGAGCATCGTCGAAGATCGCGGCGGCGGCCATTTGCGCCACCGGGTTTGGGAGCGGGGCGCGGGCATCACATCGGCTTGTGGTTCTGCGGCCTGCGCCGTAATCGTTGCGGCATCGATACGAAATATTGTGGCCCGGAAGGCCACCATTGAAATGGACGGCGGCCTGCTACAGATGACATGGGATAATGCGGATCATGTGCATATGTCCGGCGGCGTGACCTATGTTTATGACGGCTTTATTAATTTGGGTAAGATGTCATGACTTCTTCTGCCAAGAATAAAGCAGAAGTGGTTACATTTGGCTGCCGGCTCAATACATATGAATCCGAGGTTATGAAAAAACATGCGGCGGCAGCGGGCCTTGAAAATACGGTGATTTTTAACACCTGCGCCGTGACCGCAGAGGCAACGCGCCAAGCCCGGCAGGCTATTCGCCGCGTGCGCAAAGAAAGCCCGGATGTTAAAATCATCGTCACGGGCTGCGCGGCCCAAGTCAATCCCGATGAATTTATCGCCATGGCCGAGGTTGATCAGATCATGGGCAATGAAGAAAAACTTCATGCCGAAAACTATAATGATTTTGGCCCTGATTTTGGCCATGACTTTGGATTGAAGAAGTCGGAAAAACCACTGATCAATGATATCATGGCCGTGCGAGAAACGGCCAATCATTTGATTGAGGGTTACGAAGAACGCACCCGCGCCTTTGTTCAGGTTCAGAATGGCTGCGATCATCGCTGCACCTTCTGCATCATTCCTTATGGCCGGGGCAACAGCCGGTCTGTGCCCGTGGGAAATGTTATTACGCAAGTGCAACGATTGGTCGATAATGGCTATAATGAGGTTATTATCACCGGCGTGGATATTACCTCTTATGGCCCTGATCTTCCTGGAAAGCCTAGCTTGGGAACGCTTTGTCAGAAGATATTAAAGCTTGTTCCGGATCTGAAACGATTACGCTTAAGCTCAATAGATTCCATTGAGGCCGATGAAGCCTTATTTCAGGTTATTACGGAAGAGGAACGAATGATGCCCCATTTGCATCTCAGCCTTCAATCCGGTGATGACATGATATTAAAACGCATGAAGCGCCGCCATTCACGGCAGGATAGCATCGATTTTTTCAACCGTGTGCGGGCCGCGCGCCCCGATGTGGTGTTTGGCGCGGATATTATCGCGGGCTTTCCCACCGAAACCGAAGAGATGTTTCAAAATAGCCTGAAGCTGGTGACGGAATGCGACCTGACCTACCTTCATGTTTTCCCCTATAGCGCCCGGGAAGGCACGCCGGCTGTAAAAATGCCGCAAGTGGACAAGAAAATCCGCAAAGAGCGCGCCGCCCGTCTGAGAGCCCTCGGGGATCAACAGTTTGATCGTTATATGACCTCACAAATTGGCAAAAGCCTGTCCATTCTTGTGGAAAAACACCTCACGGCAGATAAGTCGGTTATCGGCCACACGGAATATTTTGCGCCCGCCAAAATCATGGCGCTCTATTCACTGGATAATTTAAAGCCGGGATATATTGCCAAGGCACGGGTAACAGGTTATGAGAACGGCATCCTTATCACGGAACTTGACCCTTAATGACTGAAGATACGACACACAAGAAAAAAGGCTGGTTTAGCCGCCTGAAAGACGGGTTGAAACGCAGCAGTACGGCCCTTAGCGGCGGCATTGGGGATATTTTCGTTAAAAGAAAACTGGATGGGGCCACCCTAGAGGAATTGGAAGATCTTTTGATCATGTCCGATCTTGGAGTGGCTGTCAGCCGGGCTGTATGTGAGACCCTATCAAAAAATCGTTTTGATAAAGAAATAGCGCCCGAAGAAGTGCAGGCGGCTTTGGCCCGCGAGATTGCAGAGATATTACGGCCTGCGGCAATCCCCTTAAATATTGAGGCCGGTCATAAACCCTATATTATCCTGATGGTCGGCGTGAATGGGTCAGGTAAAACCACAACCATCGGCAAATTGGCTAAAAAATTCCAGAATGAAGGAAAATCAGTGATGCTTGGCGCAGGGGATACGTTCCGCGCGGCGGCCATTGAGCAATTACAGGTCTGGGGCGACCGAAACAAAGTGCCTGTTGTCTCTGGCAAGGTTGGATCAGACGCGGCGGGCCTTGCCTATGATGCCATACAGCGGGCGCGGGCGGAAAATATTGATGTCCTGATGATTGACACCGCCGGCAGATTGCAAAATAAAAGCCACCTGATGGCGGAGCTTTCCAAGATCATTCGGGTGATTAAAAAACAGGATGCCGCAGCCCCCCATTCGACCTTGCTTGTGCTGGACGCGACCACGGGGCAAAACGCGGTATTACAGGCAAAGGTTTTTCAGGAGGCCGCCAATGTTTCGGGCCTGATTATGACCAAGCTTGACGGCACGGCCAAGGGCGGCGTCCTTGTTTCTATTGCCGAAAAATTTGACCTGCCGATTCATGCTATCGGGGTCGGCGAATCCATAGATGATCTGCAATCTTTTGATGCGGATGATTTTTCAAAAATGTTAGTAGGGCTTGAAACATGAGTGACAATAAAAAACAACTTTTAAAGATTCTTATCGAAGTATTTACGCTCGTAATGTTTCTCTATACCTATGATGCCAAAAACTGGGAAAGTGTTTATCTTGCGACGGCGGTATTCATGGGGGCAATGCTCGTCTCTATGATCGCGTCGAAACTGGTCTTTAATAAAATTGGTTTGATATTATGGATTTCCGGTTTCTTTGTCGGGGTTTTAGGCGGCTTGACATTATATTTTCGTGACCCGATGTTTATCAAAATGAAGCCAACTATTTTCAATAGCCTTTTGGCGATAACCCTGCTCGGGGGGGTGTATTTCAAAAAATACTTTTTGAAGAATGTATTCGAAGCAGGCTTTCCTCCGATGCCGGATGAGATATGGAAGAAGCTGTCCTTCCGATTCGGCCTGTTTTATATTTTTAATGCGGCGCTGAATGAAGTTATCCACCGGAATTTTTCTTTTGAAACATGGCTTGAAACCAAAATCTGGATCGGGATGCCTTTGGGCATTCTCTTTATGATGGCGCAAATGCCCATGTTGATGAAATATATGGACGTTGACGAAAAAAGCAGTGAGAATTAAACTCTGATATCGATGATCTGACCGGGGCGGGTGTCGATGGGCCTGTTGCTGCTGCCGAGGCTCTCGCGAAGATTAAGGTTCACGTCCTGATTTTGACCGCCAGTATTATTCACAGAGGCATTATTCACAGCAAATTCAGATTTTAATTTTTCGATATTATCAGCTTTCAGGCGATCCTGAAGCTTTTTCAGAGCATCCCGATTGGCGTCTATTCTGTTCTGGCGATCGGAAGGCTGCGCGACCTTACTGCTTTGTTCAGCGTTATTATCTTTAAGCTGCCGATCTTGCAAGGCTTGTTGCTGTTGACGCTGATTGGGGTCAATCAATCCGTTCAGGGAAGCCAGTAATTGTGAGTTTGATGTAATATTCATTGTAAGCCCGAGTTTAATTCGCAATATTTAATGTATCACTAATATAGAAGTTATACCCGGTCATTCTGAAGGGAAGCGGTCACTTTTCTGTGACTATGGAAACGGGAATTATTTTACGCCTATTTTAACAGAATTTCCAGTTGTTTTTTTATCTGCGGTTTTAAGGCGTCAGGGGCGAATTTTTCGGCCTGTTCCAAGGCCTTAATGGCGTCCGGTTTCTGGTCGAGCATCATATAGGCCTTGGCGAGCCGGAACCAGCCGTCTATATTTTCGGGATTATCCTCCATTTTCTGGGCTAAGCGCGCGACCATGCTTTTGATCAGGGCCTCTTGTTCTTCTGGTGACATTTCTGCAATGGCTTTGCGATTCGCCTCGCTCAAAGGGGGGGCAATTGCCGTTGAATTTGTCACCGGCAGCCCCAGATCATTCTGTGCTTTGCCAATCCAGCGCTGCACAGACCTGCGCCATGGGGCATCCGTTGGGCTATCGGCCATTAACGCCTGCCAATTTACCAAGGCCTGATCCACATTGCCGGCTTGATATTCTGCCAAGGCCAGATAATGCCGAACGCCGGGGTTGCCGGGCTGTATTTTTTGAGCGCGGTCAAGGGCAAGAAGCGCTGCCGGACTGACCCGCCCATCGCTTAACATAATAAGGCTTTCACTAAAAATTACGGCGGCGTCAATATTGTCGCCGTCCAGTTCAAACCAATGTTGGAATGCCTCTGCCGCTTTGGCCCTGTTTTGAAGGTCTGTTTGATATTGGCCGAGGGCGCGCCAGGCGTTGATATTTCCGGGGACATCATCGGGATTTTCGACCAAATAGGCTTGTATTTTGGCCACTTCCGCGATCATTTCAGGGGAGGCGCTGTTATTTTTTGTTCTTTGCGCCGTGGAATGCGCCTGATCCTTAAGGGCAAAGTCCGGCATGCCGGGCATGCCAATATTCAGGTAAAATGCCGCAGAACCTAAAAGAACAAGGGATATTATTATCGTAAGAAGCCTCAATGAAACTTCATTGCTCTTTGGTTCAATGGTCTCTTTTTCCGAAGAAATTCTTAATAGCCGGCGTTCAATTTCAAGACGTGCGGCGGCAACCTCTGCCATGCTCAGGACGCCATTATCGAGGTCGGATTGAAGCTCTAGAAGCTGAGCTTTATATACGGCGATATTTTTAACATTGTTTTTTACGATATTTTTTGGGACAGCAGAGTCATTCTGGTGCCGGTATAAGGGCACCAGCATCAGGGCAAGCGTCAGGAGGAATATAATGGATAAAGCAAGCCAGATCATCATCAGTTATTATCCTTCATGATCTTTTTAAGGTGTTTTTCTTCTGCGGCTGTCAGGGGCCGGGTAACGTCCTGCTCCGGTTTTTGCCGGATGGTGCGAAAGATCAAAAACCCCCCGATTAACAAGAGAGCGATTGGCCCGAGCCAAAGAATAGCCGTGGCAGAATTAAAGGGGGGCTTCAGCAGCACCCAGTCGCCGTAACGTGCCGTCATGAATTTAAAAATTTCCGCGTCCGTTTCGCCGGCGATAATCTGTTCCCGGACAATGGCCCTAAGGTCTTGGGCTAGTTCTGCATCTGATTCCACAATGGATTGATTTTGGCAAACAAGGCAGCGTAACTGTTTCATAATATGCTGCGCTCTGTCTTCCTGCGCGGGGTCTTGAAGCCGGTCTTTATCGACACCAATGGCCGCCGCGTTTAAGACAAGCGTCATAAAAAGGACAGGGATTAACAGAAATTTCATGACGCGCCTTCCTGCTGTAAATTCTTGATTATGGGCAGAATAAGGTCATCAACCTGCATTTGATGGATGGGCCCAATATGTTGATAGCGGATGATGCCATTCTTAATGATGAATGTTTCGGGCGTTCCTGTAACCCCCCAGTCAATAGCGACACGGCCCTTAAGGTCCGCACCGATTTTGTCATAGGGGTTGCCGAGGCTTTTGAGAAAACTGAGGCTGTTTTTGGGGCGGTCTTTATAGGCAATACCATGTAATTTCACGCCGTCCAGCTTGCCCAGAAGTTCAAGGGCCGGATGCTCAACCCGGCAAGGCCCGCACCATGAGGCAAAAAAATTGACGATGACAATATTCTCAGGATCAATCAAATCTGCTGTGCTAAGGCCAATGCCGTCCCCCTGCAGCGGCGGCAGGGAAAAATCCGGCACAGGCTTATTGATCAGACCCGAGGGAATCTCGCTTGGTTTCAGGCTTAAACCGATCATGAAGGCAATGAGAATACCCGCAAAGATAAACAGGGGAAGGAATCTTTTAAGGGGCATGTTTCATCTTTCTGGACGCTTTTTGTCCTTGCGGCGACCCAATGCGGTAGCGGCGATCGCTTAAAGAGATCAATCCCCCCAGCACCACAATGATGGTGCCAATCCAGAACCAGACCTGCATAGGCTTATAATAGGCTCGAATGCCCCAGCGCCCTTGGCCCTGTGATTCCCCGATAACGATGAACAGATCGCCTGCCATTGTGGTTTTTACATCGCCTTCGGTTGTGGTTATGGGGGATGAGACATAGGTTCTGGTCTCAGGATAGGCTATGAATATCTCTCCGTTTTCTGCGCCATTTTTTGGCGAAACAGAAATGATACCGCGCACAGCCGTGTAATTAGGGCCGGCCACGGGGATTACATCTTTTAACGTCAGGCGATAATCGCCAATGGTCATATCTTCTCCTAAACCCATGACTTTTTGGGCTTCTATTGTCCAGGCGGATGTCCCGACGATGCCCAGCAGGCCAACGGCAAAACCAAAATGGCCAAGGGTCATCCCCCAACTTGATCGCGGCTGACGCCTCAGGCGGCTCATGCTGTCCTTGAAGGGGGCTTGAAATAATTTTATTCTGCTGGCCAGTTCCTGCAGCGAGGACAGCAGCAGCCAAACACCGATGCCAATCCAGATCGCCGGCATAATCGCCCCGCCGTAAGTGACATAAAATGTCATGAGGCCGGCAAGCAGGGCGATCCCCGTAACCGCCATCAGCCGTTGATTGACGCCTTTAATGTCGGCCCGCTTCCATTTTAAATGCGGGCCGTAAACCATGGTAACCACCAGGGGAATCATCAGCAAACTAAAGACCAGATTAAAGAAGGGCGGGCCAACAGAAGATTTTACCCCGAAGAAAGCATCACTGAGCAGGGGATGCATGGTGCCATAAAGCACCACAGCCGCCGCCACGGACAGAAACAGATTATTGATCATCAGGCCGCTTTCCCGGCTTATGGGGGCAAATAGCCCGCCGGCCTGCAGCTTATCAGAACGAATGGCAAATAATAAAAAGCTGCCGCCAATAACAAGCGCCAGAAACACCAGAATATATAACCCGCGCTCAGGATCCGTGGCAAAGGCATGGACAGAGGTGATGATGCCGGACCGAACAATGAAGGTGCCGAGCAAACTGAAGGAAAAGGCAATGATCGCGAGTAATATGGTCCAGCTTTTTAAGGTATCGCGTTTCTCGACCACAATGGCGGAATGCAGCAGGGCCGTAGCCACAAGCCACGGCATGAAGGAGGCATTTTCAACCGGATCCCACGCCCACCAGCCGCCCCAGCCGAGCTCGTAATAGGCCCACCATGACCCAAGAACGATACCAATGGTCAAAAACACCCACGCCAGCAATGTCCATGGACGAACCCATCTGGCCCAGGCCGGATCAACGCGTCCTTCGATCAGGGCGGCAATGGCAAAGGAAAAAACCACCGACAGACCCACATAGCCCAGATATAAAAACGGCGGATGAAAAACAAGCCCCGGATCCTGAAGCAACGGGTTCAGGCCATTGCCTTCGAACGGGACATCAGACAGACGGTCAAAGGGATTGGATGTGAGCAGCATGAACAGGTAAAAACCGATACCAACCATGGCCTGCACGGATAATACTCGCGCCCGCAGGCTTTTGGGCAGGCCTTTGCCAAAATAGGCAACCATCGCCCCGAATAACGCCAGAAACATCACCCAGAATAACAACGAGCCTTCATGATTACCCCATACGCCGGAAATTTTATAGAGCAGCGGTTTCAGGGAATGACTGTTGCGGGCGACCACGGATACAGAGAAATCAGAAATCAGATAAGAATATGTCAGGGCCAGAAAAGCCAACAGGGAAAAGAAAAACTGGCCGTAAGCGGCGGGCTGGCCCAGCATCATCATGCGGTCGCTCCCCCGCGCCGCGCCGATCATGGGAAAAATGGCCTGTATCACGGTAAGCCCTAATGCCAACACAAGGAAATAATGGCCTAATTCTGCGATCATAAGGCGTTATCTTTCTGCTGTGTTTCCGCTGTTCTTCGTTGCCATTCGCCCCGCTTTTTCAGGCTGTCGATCACTTCTTTGGGCATATAGGTTTCATCATGTTTGGCAAAAACTTCTGAAGCGACAAAAATGCCGTCTTCATTCATAGACCCTTCGGCAACAATGCCTTGGCCTTCGCGGAATAAATCCGGCAGTAATCCTTCGTAGGTTACCGCAACAGATTCATTGCCATCTGTGACGGTGAAGTGATTGATGAGGATTCCGGCGGTTTCCCTGCTTTCGAAACTTTCCTCTTCCACCAAGCCCCCAAGGCGGAAATCTTGCCCCGGCCCGATGTTCTTTTCAACAATCTCAGTGGGATCATAAAACAGGCGAATACTATCCTCCAAGGCGCTCAGCACAAGAAGAACGGCCAGCCCAAGAACGGTGATGGACGTCAGCAGAAAATACAAACGGCGTTTTTTCCGCGCCCCCGCTTTTAATCCGACTTTGGTCATTCTGTCATCCTTGATATATAAAAATGAGGCATTTAATTTTGTTTCCCTGATAAATCACTGAGCTGCTTTTCCAATATGCGCAAATCCTTTTCATCTTTCTTTTTCGATCGCCAGCTGGACAAGGCCATGATCACGAGAACCAGCGCCGTCGCCACATAGCTTGACAGGATATATATATCATTTGACTGTAATATTTGTTGCATGAATTCTTCCATCATCCCTGCCCCCCGCCCAATTGCATCCGAATCGCGCGAACTCGCCGCCGCAAAATAAGGCTTTGGATACGCCAGATAAGGGCCGTGATGAAAAACATGTTAAAGGCCCCGATCATCAATAATAAGGCCGTGAGCATGTCGCCGCCAATGGTTGGTCCATCAAGGCGCATAAGGGTGGCGGGTTGATGCAGGGTATTCCACCAATCCACGGAAAATTTGATAATAACCACATTTATGATACCGACCAGTGCCACTATGCTTGCGATTCTGGCGGCTTTGACCCGATCTTCGATGGTTTGCCAAACGGCCATATATCCCAGATAAATGAAAAATAAAACGAGCATGGATGTCAGGCGCGCATCCCAGATCCAATATGTCCCCCACATGGGTTTTCCCCACAGGCTGCCGGTAAGTAAGGCCAGCGCGGTAAAGCCTGCGCCCAAGGGGGCTGTTGCCCGCGCCGCCTGATCTGCCAGCGGATGTTTCCAAATAAATCCCACGGCGCTGGCCACGGCAATGATACCATAACCAAATTGCGCCATATAGGCCGCCGGGACATGGATATATATGATCCGGTATGTATTGCCCATTTGATAGTCTTCCGGGGCCAGAAAAAAGGCATAATAAAGTCCGGATGCAAAGAGAAGAATTGTCAGCCCCATGAACCAGGGCAGAAAAATTTTACTTAACCGCATAAAACGGGCTGGATTGGCAAACTTATGCATTAAAATGGTCTATAGCTATGTGAATATTTTATCAAGTTAAATAGGGTATTTTTCATCGTATTTTAGGGCAGTTTCACCGCAAATAAATTGATACTCATCAAAAAGAACTTTTTAATGCAATCTTTCGTTGTTTATAGCGGTTTCAGGAGCGTAACATGAAGATTTTAAAAAGACCGGTAAAACTTGCCGTGGGATGGCTGTTTTTCCTGATTGGCTTGATTTTGACCCCGCTGCCATTGCCTTTGGGGCAGATGATTGCCTTGATTGGTCTGAGCCTTTTGGTCTCGGAAAGCTATGTGATCTGTATGTTTGCCCGCAAGTTACGGCGCAACTTCCCCTTTGCAAGCCGTATGATGGATCGGGTGAAGCCCTATATGCCCGGTTTTTTAAGATCGACGATCGAGGATACGGATCCCAAACACTTACGTCCCGCCGTTTAAACAAAGATTATGATATAGAGTATTATTCAAGGCCTGCCCTGATGGCCGCCGCCGCCGCCCAAGGGGCAATGGCGGCGCTAAACAGGCTGAATCCGCTGAGCAACATAAGATGCTCCATGGCGGGATACCCCCCAATGGCGGCCTTCACCGCGAGCGACCCGAAAATCAGCACCGGAATATAGAGTGGTAAGATCAACAGGGATAATAATATGCCGCCCCGCCGCAGGGTCACGGTCACAGAAGCCCCGATGCCGCCGATAAAACTTAACGCCGGCGTGCCCAGCAGCATGGTCAGAATGAGCGGCAGAAACGCAGCTTCCGGTAAATTCATCATGATGCCCAAAATTGGGGTGATGACAATCAAAGGCAGGGACGTGGTTAACCAATGGGCGATGCATTTGGCCAGAACCACAAGCTCCAGCGGCACAGGGCTTAAAATAAATTGATCCAGTGAGCCATCTTCATAATCGGTCTGAAACATCCGGTCCAATGACAAAAGGCAGGACAGAAGGGCTGCCACCCAGATAACGCCAACAGAAATTCTTTCCAGAATTTTCTGCTCCGGCCCAATGGCAAAGGGAAACATGATCACTACCATGACGAAAAACCCCATCACCATGGTTGTCGCGCTGCCGTGCCGCATTGACAGGCGTAAATCCCGGGCAATGATCAATAGGGCGAGCTTTAACATAGCAAGCTCTCCTCTTGATTATCTTTGAGGCGAGAAGAGGCGGAATAAGAAAAATCAGACATATTTAAGGTCGTACTTTTATCTGCATCAATGCCGAGCTGAATATGGGTTGCCGCCAGAATACTGCCGCCGCGCGCCAAATGATCATTCATCAAGCCACAAAGCAGTTCAACGCCGATAATATCCAGCCCGACGGTTGGCTCGTCCAGCAACCAGATACGCCCCGGATGACATAATACCCGCGTTAACGCCGCCCGACGTGCCTGCCCGGAGGAGAGATAACAAACCGGCAGGTCAAGGCAGTGATCCACGCCGATCTTTTTGGCTTCTGCTCTAATGTCGCCTTCGTGATGTTCCATATTGGCCCAAAATGTCAAATTTTCGGCCACGGTCATTTCCGGCTTCAAGCCATTTTTATGAGCCAGATAACAGATGTTTCGGCTGATCCAGTCTTTGTCGCCTAAAATATTTTGATCAGTATCTTTATGGGAGCCATAGAATATTTCGCCGTTTTGAGCCGGCAGAAGGCCAGCAATTATTTTCATCAGGCTGGATTTGCCCGAGCCATTGGCCCCGTTAAGGATAAGAGCGCGGCCCACCGGTATGTCAAAAGAAAGGTCACAGAAGATGACTTTGTCCCCTCTGATACAGGTAAGATTCTGGCCGCGTAAAATTTCGCTCACTAAATGATCCATTCATAACTTTTCAAAAGCTATAACATTTAGCGCCGGATTTATAAAGTGTCATAATGAAAAGCTCCTGCTTCTGGCGGACCATAAGTCAAACAGGTCGCCAGAAGCAGGTTTTCCGGATTTTAGGGGTGAGGGCAGGGGTATAAATCCGGAAAATTGGTTTGTTGCCATATATTAATAGTTATTTGGTGACAGGCGCCCGGCCCAGACCAATAAAATGGTGGCCATGCTAAATATGGCGGTTCCGGTGATGATTTTTCCGATATTTTCGATCCAGCTCGCGACTGTTTCCGAACCGTTTTCCGGGCCGGTCGTTCCGGTGGTTGCGAAAATCAGAAATACACTGATCATCAGAAATGACAGGATAATTTTCGACCATGGAAATTTTCGGGGAAATTTTTTGGTGGTTATACTGGCTTGGTATTTCATGGGTTGGCTCCTTAATTCCTTTATGTATAGTCGGAATATAGGTGGCCAATAAGGTCTCAGTTTGGCGTAATCAAGGCCATTTGCAGGCAAAACAAGGCAATAGTGCCATAATTAACCAGCTTAGCCAAACAGCTCTATTTCTTCCAGTGTGTCATCATCACCGTCTTCAGAATTTTGAGATTCCAGATAGACATTCAACATGCGGATTAAAACTTCATCATCTTCAAATTGGGCGTTAATGACATCATTTTGCACGTCCCGGACAATGAAATGAATTTTAGAGCCTGTCGTGCCGGTAGAAACAGTTCCTTTCCGGGCGCTGCTATCCAGGAAGGTTGCTGGCAATGGATTGTCGAGCATCTTGACCCTCATGCCGCCCATGGAGTAATCCAGAAATTGAATCTGGATATCCCCTTCAATCCCGTCCAGCGTGATGAGGGAGGTTTTTGTTGAGATGTGACGTTCCGTACTGCGCCGTTCATTCTCGTCCAGAGCGCATTGGACAATTTCCATCATATGGCTGCGAATGGATAATACCTGACGGGCCAACTCTTCTGAAATGAGATTAATTTCTTCTACAATTAACGTATTATTCTTGGCTTCCTGAGAAATATCGCGCGCGCCTTCGGTAACGGTTTGAACGCTTGTGCGGGCCTCGGTGGAACTTGTGGTTATTTCTCTTGTGGCCTCTCCTTGCCGGGTGACTTCGGTGCTGATGACATCGGATGAGCTTTGTACGTTATCAATGCTCTTTTTGATTTTGTCGATGTCCTGAACGGCGGCGCCAACCTTGGTTTGGATGCCTTTAATATGTTGGGTAATGCCCTCGACAGACTGGGTTGTCTGATTGGCAAGATTTTTGACTTCTGCGGCGACAACCGCGAATCCTTTTCCCGCTTCACCGGCCCGCGCGGCCTCAATTGTGGCATTAAGCGCGAGCATATTGGTTTGGCGGGCAATATTATTGATCAGACTGATAATTTCTTCAACGCCCTGCGCGGCCTCTTCGAGTCCCGAGATGGTATTCTGAGTATCGTTGCTGATGCTGACGGCTTCCTGGGTTAACGTGGTTGTTTGTTCCATCTGGCGGGTGATTTCTGCAACTGTATCACTGAGTCCTGCGGCGAATTGCTGGACATTGGTTGTATTTTCCAATGCCATTGCCGCGCCCTCTGCGACGGTGCCGGATTTATCCCCCACAGTTTGTGCTGATCTTGTAAGCTGGGCCGCAATGTCCGTGGCTTTTTCTGTCTGGGCGGTAATATTTTTGATATTGTTCTGCAGTTCTATATCGATGGAATCCGCCATTTTGAACAGGCTGGTTTTGGTTTGTCCGGCGAATTCCTTCAGGAAGGTGACCTCTTCTTCAACATGTCGCTGCGTTTCCTCTGCAAGGCCCGCTTGCAGGGTCATTTTTCGGACTTGTTTCTTCAGGTCCTCTATTTCAGTTTTTTCACTATCAGTAGGCAGCAGAGTTTCTTTATTGCTGACTTCTGTAAGAGTGTTTGCTTGTTCGGTTGGCGAGATGTTTTTAAGCAATTGATACCAAAATAAGAAACTGCCGATGAAAAGAATGCCGCTTACGATCAGCCCAAGCATACCAATAGCTGACAGGGCCGCTGCGCTATAGAATAGATTTAGTGTCATGAGAGTCATATTTGCGCCTATGATTCCGAATAAAATCCATAAGCTTTTCTTGCTGGAAATAGTCCGGATTTTATTTAATAACAGGCTGAATGACGATAAATTCATTGGATTTCCCAAAATATGTGACAGGATCAATTTTGCACCTTTAGGCTTTATAATTAGATCATTATAATACTATAGGTATATATGGTATAAATAACCTTTGTTAATAAATCCTTATATTGATTAATTTAATCCTAAAACCAATCGTGACAGGATGTTGCAAGGGCGGCTTTCTTATGTTCTTATTCTTAAAATGGAGGTATCTTGACTTTAAAGTTACAGTATATGGCATGTTTTCACTTGAGAAATAGGCCGTTATAGTGCAGAAAGCAGCTAGAATATTTCACGATTAATTTTCAAAGGAGAAACCCCGTGGCAACTGTTGGTCAAGACACATTAGGCACCCGCCGGACGCTCGACGTAAATGGCACTGAATATGACTATTATTCCCTTAAAAAAGCCGCAGAAAAACTGGGTGACATATCTCGCCTGCCGTTCACTTTGAAAGTATTGCTTGAGAATTTACTGCGCTATGAAGATGGCGTGACAGTTTCAACAGATGATGTGCAAGCCCTTGTGGACTGGCAGAAAAATCTTGGCGCGGTCACCCGCGAAATTCAATATCGCCCGGCCCGGGTATTGATGCAGGATTTCACCGGTGTTCCCGCCGTTGTTGATCTTGCGGCCATGCGCGATGCCATGAAGGCCATGGGCGGGGATCCTCAAAAAATTAATCCGCTCAGCCCTGTTGATCTGGTTATTGATCATTCTGTCATGGTGGATGTTGCCGGATCCGCCACGGCAATGCAGCAAAATGTTGATCTGGAAATGGCCCGTAATGCAGAGCGGTATCAATTTCTAAAATGGGGGCAGGGCAGTTTTGATAATTTCTCAGCCGTCCCGCCCGGCATGGGTATCTGCCATCAGGTTAATCTTGAATATATTGCCAAAACGGTCTGGACCGCAGAAGTGGATGGCCGGACAGTGGCCTATCCTGATACTTGCGTTGGGACCGATTCTCATACGACGATGATTAATGGCCTTGCGGTTCTTGGTTGGGGCGTTGGCGGCATTGAGGCCGAGGCGGCGATGCTTGGCCAGCCCGTTTCCATGCTGATCCCCGAAGTGGTTGGCTTTAAGTTAACCGGTAAATTACAGGAAGGCATCACCGCGACAGATTTGGTCTTGCGGGTTGTGGAAATGTTGCGGGAACTTGGGGTTGTTGGCAAGTTCGTCGAATTTTATGGCAGTGCGCTTGCCGAGCTGACGTTGGCAGATCAGGCGACCATTGCCAATATGGCCCCGGAATATGGCGCGACCTGCGGTTTCTTCCCGGTTTCTGTTCAGACATTGGAGTTTTTACGCCTGACGGGCCGAACGGAAGAAAATATTGCTCTTGTGGAGGCCTATGCCAAGGAACAGGGTATGTGGCTTGATGAAAATTCGCCGGAGCCGGTTTATACCAAAACACTGGAACTTGATATTTCCACCATTGAGCCAAATCTTTCCGGCCCAAAGCGTCCGCAAGACCGTGTGGCGTTAAAAGTTGCCGCCAGTGCCTTTGATAATGTCCTGACGGATTTCGGCAAGCTGAGTGAGAAAGCTACAAAATTTGATGTTGAAGGAACGGATCACGGCATTCGCCACGGCGATGTGGTTATCGCGGCCATAACATCCTGTACCAATACCTCAAACCCGGGCGTTATGATGGCGGCGGGTCTTTTGGCCAAGAAAGCCAATGAACTGGGCCTGACGAGAAAACCATGGGTTAAGGCTTCTCTGGCTCCCGGCTCGCAGGTGGTGACGGAATATCTGGAAAAAGCCGGCTTGCAGCATCATCTTGATGCGCTTGGCTTTAATCTGGTGGGCTATGGCTGTACGACCTGTATCGGAAATTCCGGCCCCTTGGCCGCGCCAATCTCTGCGGCTATTAACAGCAATGATCTGGTTTGTACCTCGGTATTATCCGGCAACCGGAATTTTGAAGGCCGTATATCTCAGGATATTAAAGCAAATTATCTGGCCTCCCCGCCGCTTGTGGTTGCTTATGCCATTGCGGGCTCCTTAACCATTGATGTGACGACAGAACCTCTGGGTCAGGACAGGCAGGGCAATGATGTCTATTTGAAAGATGTCTGGCCGAGCAACAGGGAAATTTCCGAGGCCATTGCCTCTTCCTTAAACCGGGAGATGTTCATTGATCGCTATAAAAATGTTTTTGCGGGCACCGATGAATGGCAAGCTATCAAAGTCGCCGAGGGGGAAACCTATGCCTGGGATGCCAAATCAACCTATATTCAGCATCCGCCTTATTTTCAGGGCATGAGCAAAACCCGCGAAGGCGGCTTTGCCAATATTGAAGGTGCGCCGTTGCTGGCATTGCTTGGCGATAGCATCACGACAGACCATATTTCGCCGGCGGGGGCGATCAAGGCTGACAGTCCGGCGGGAAAATATCTAAAAGACAACGGCATTGAACGAAAAGACTTCAACAGTTATGGCTCGCGGCGCGGCAATCATGAAGTGATGATGCGCGGCACTTTTGCCAATATTCGTCTGCGTAACCTGATGGCACCGGGGACAGAGGGCGGATGGACGACACATTATCCTTCTGGTGATGTGATCAGCATTTATGATGCGGCCATGAGATACGCGGATGAGGGACGGTCACTGGTTGTTGTTGGCGGCAAGGAATATGGCACAGGGTCGAGCCGTGACTGGGCCGCGAAGGGGACGAATCTTCTGGGAGTCAAAGCCGTTCTGGTGGAAAGTTTTGAACGTATTCATCGTTCCAACCTTGTCGGTATGGGCGTGTTGCCGCTGCAATTTAAAGATGGCGACACGCGGGATACGCTGGGATTGACGGGCACGGAAACTTTTGACATTACCGGCATAGCGGATGGTATTCTGCCGCGTCAGGATGTGGCTGTGAAGGTGACTTATGCCGATGGTAGGGCCAAGGAAATCACTGTACTTTGCCGCATTGATACCGCAAATGAAGTCGAATATTATGCCAATGGCGGCATCCTGCATTATGTGCTGAGAAATTTGGCCGCTGAATAAGCTGCCCAGAAAGATAGCTGAAAAACATATAAGCCGGGTCTTTTGATCCGGCTTATTTTATTTGGAAAGTTACCGGTTATCTGATTTGTTACGGGGTTGCCTTGCTGGCCTGCCTGCGGTTGGGCTCCGAATGCACAGCCTCATTTTTTTTCAAGCCATTACGGTGCGGGACGTCGCCGTCTCTCACGCCGATCAGAATCCGGAAAGCCTCCGCATTGGCCGCCACCACGATGGCCAATATCATGAATGTCAAAAAGCCGGCCAGGGTTTCGATAATTATGGTTGAAACAATGTAATTGATTGACAGTTTTTCGGACATAACATCCAGAAACAAAGTTAATATATAACTATATATGCTCAAGGGTAAGAAGGCGCGAAGCGTTACCCACCAAAGGGTCACGGTATATCCGCGCGTGCGTTCCCAGATATCCTGCATGCGTAATGATGTACGCCCCAGCGCAAAGCCCGCCGCATAGAGAGATAATCGAATGAGTATAGGAGAAAAAACCAGCATGATGATCAAGGTGCTTTTAAACGCCAGCTCTTGAATAAAAGCCTCGGAGAGCGGGACACCTTGCCCATGGAAATAGACCATCATACTGAAGGAAAGCAACAGGGTTGGCACCAGAAGAACCAATGAAACCACCAAAACTCTTAACAGGGCGCGACTGATACGTTTAAAGGATAAAGGACTATTGCTGAAACCTTTTTTTATCAGCAGGCGATAGCTGGCGTAATCTGACCCGAGCAGAAATTGCCGGTACCAGACAATAGCAAAGGTGGCCGTGATAACATTTAGGAAATAAACACTGTTAATATGGATATCATATTCAATGAGAAGCAGCTGTTCACCGACCATAACCATCACCCACAGAATGAGCGGGCCATAAATCAGGCGAAAAAAATGGGGCATGTGATCTGCAAGAAAACGATAGCTTTCTGTGATCGACGACCCGACGGTAAATTTCTGCTCACTCACAAAACATACTTCCTTTGAGGCATTCCATAGATTTTATCATAATATTATTTCGATCAAGATATGCCGAATAGGCCAATATAACAATCATCGTCAAAAGTCACTATAGTGTGATTGGTATTTGATCCGATCTTACGGTAGCTTAAAGCCATGAATATAGTTTTACGTATGAATAGAGTTTTATCTTTTATTTTGATTTTCCTGATGCTGGGCGCGGCGATCGGTTTCCTGACCGCCCGCCCGGCAATTGCCATGGATGTGACGAAACCCCCAATAGTCGTTGAGCTCTTTACGTCTCAGGGCTGTAGCTCCTGCCCCCCTGCCGATGAAATTCTGGCCGAATTAAGCCAGCAAAAAAATATTCTTGCGCTCAGTTATTCCGTTGATTACTGGAATTATTTAGGCTGGAAAGATACATTGGCGCAGCCGGAATGCACTCTGCGTCAGAAAAAATATAACAAATCATTGGGGCTTGGCGGGGTATATACGCCGCAAATGATCATACAGGGTCGCCGTGATGTGATCGGATCACGGGCGGATCTGGTTGATAAATTTATTGATCAAGCCAAAATCACTGTGCAGGCAACCTCTGCGCCTGGCTCTGCGCCTGAAATTACATTTGTTCGGCGCGGGGATATGATGTTTCTGAATATCAGTGCCAATGTTATGTGGGATAACGCGGCGGCGACCATCTGGATTATCGGCTACGACTTTGAGAAAACAGTGTCCATTAAAAAGGGTGAACTGGCCGGTCAGATCAGAAAATATCACAATGTGGTACAGTCCATCAAACGGCTCGGCAGCTGGATGGGCGAGGAAACCAAGCTCAGCTTGTCACAGGAAGATTTAGGCAGCGGAAAATATGACGCCTATGCTGTCCTCTTGCAGGCGCAAGAAACCGGCCCCATCATTACCGCCGCCAAATTAAAATAAAATTTCTATGTCAGGCTGTTTGTCATGATCGTTGACAGCCGTCCGGCAAAGGCAACGGGATCTTCGGGCATTTCGCCTTCCATGATACGGGCCTGATCGAGCAGCAGATTAGCGGCATCTTTCAAGGCATCGATTGACCCGTCTTTTATGGATGCGGCGGCAATAGCTTTGATCAGGGGATGATCCCCATTGATCTCAAGCACCCGAAGCGTGGTCTGATCCAGCTGTTGATGCTGTTTGAGAATGCGTTGCAGATGGATATCCATATCACCGTCATCAGCAATGAGGCAGACAGCGCTATCGGTGAGGCGATTGGACAGGCGCACATCTTTAACAGACCCCTCCAGATTGGCTTTTAACAGGCCGATTAAAGCGTCCATTTCCGGCGTGGTTTTTTCGGCTTCGTCTTTTTCATCCTTGCCGTCCTTTTTACGATCAAGGTCTGCAACGCCGCGCGTGACCGACTGGAATTTCTTACCGTCATATTCCGGCACCATTTGCAGCCAGAAATCATCCACAGAATCGGTGAGGAAAAGCACCTCTATATCCTTCGCCCGAAAGCCCTCCAATTGGGGGGATCGTTTGGCCACCTCCAGACTCTCACCGGTAATATAATATATATTTTCCTGACCCTCCGGCATACGGCCCACATAATCATCAAGGCTTTGCAGACCTTCTGCGCTTGTGCTTTCAAAACGGGCCAGTTTCATCAATTGGTCGCGCCGTGAGAAATCCTCATAAATGCCTTCTTTCAAAACCGCGCCAAAGGCTTTCCAGAAGAGGTTGTAGGCTTCGGGATCTTTGGTGGCTTTCTTTTCCAGTTCGGACAGGATTTTCTTGGTGACAGCCCCGCGAATTTTCGTCATTACCGGATTATTCTGCAGCATTTCACGGCTGATATTCAGCGGCAGATCCTCACTGTCGACGATGCCGCGCATGAACCGCAGATAGCTGGGGATCAGGTCTTCGCAGTCATCCGTAATGAAGATTCGTTTGACGTAAAGCTTGGTGCGGGTTTTGCGCGCCGGATCAAAAAGATCCATGGGGGGCTGGCTTGGGATGAACATCAGGACCGAATATTCAATGACCCCTTCGGCCCGGTAATGAAGTGTCATCCACGGATCATCCATGGCATGGCCCACATGATGATAAAATTCTTTATATTGCTCTTCTGTGATGTCAGATTTTGGCCGCACCCAAAGGGCGGTGCCGTCGTTAACCTTTTCAGACTTTTCTTCACCGTCCTTGGTTAAAACAAGGGTGATGGGAATGGCGATATGGTCGGAATATGTCTTGATGATTGACCGGATGCGATGTTCTTCCAAAAACTCTTTCGCATCGTCTTTAATATGGATGATGATATCAGTACCGCGTGCGGCTTTCTTTGCGGGGGAGAGGTTATATTCGCCGATCCCATCCGAATGCCACATCCAGCTTTCCTCTGCGCCGGCCTTCCGGCTGATGACTTTGATATCGTCTGATACCATAAAGACCGAATAGAAACCAACGCCGAACTGGCCGATCATATTGGCGTTATTTTTATCATCTTCGTTTTCTGCCATTTTATCCATGAAGGCAGAGGTGCCGGAACGGGCAATGGTGCCAAGATGAGAGATCAGATCCTCGCGGGTCATCCCGATACCATTATCGGACAGGGTCAGGACTTTCTTTTCTTCATCAAGGGTGACGGTTATTTTAAAATCCGCATCATCCTTGGTCAGCTCTGGCTTTGTCAGGGCTTCATAACGCAACTTGTCGCAGGCATCCGAGGCATTGGAGATCAATTCCCGCAAGAAAATTTCCCGCTCGGAATAGACCGAATGAACCATCATATGCAGAAGCCGCGAGACTTCGGCCTGAAAGCCATGTTTTTCAACATTTTCCGGCTTTTCTATATTCTCTGATTTTTCAATATTTTCTGAATTTGTTTCTGTATCGGTTGTCATATTTCTTACGCCCTGCGCCATGATTTAAATTTAAACCAAATATGGAAGGACTGCCGCCCAAATTCAAGGGCGTAACAATAAAAATTATGATGCAGGGTATTTTCTGGCAGGGTATTTTCTGGATGGCGGTTTATTCAGGTGCGGGTTTTTATAACCTGCCCAAGCCCGTCATATAAGTCATCCATTTTTGCCCGCCAGCCATATAGGAGGTCATCTTTGCTTACTATGGGCAATGCGCTCACGCCTTTGGCCCATTGAAACATGCCATACATAATATAATCCACATAGGTTGGTTTCTCGCCGCCAAGAAAATCCTGAGATTTAAGGGTCATGTTATAGGGCCAGAGCTGTTTCCGGAAAATGTCAAGATTTTGCAATTGATTTTCATGGGCCTCTTCCAGGCTTTTGCCGAGGCGCGCTTCGCGGGATGCCCGAAAATAATCCCGATCACATTCATTAAGCTCTTCAAAGATATCATAAACCAAGGCCTGAAACAGGGGGACAATCAGATTATAGAAGCTGACAAAATTGAAGAAGTTGGCATAGGCCTTTCCGGCATCTCCGCCAAAAAGAGAGGGCTTGTCTGGAAAATTATCTTCCAAAAAGATGGCGATATCCCAGCTGTCCGTAATAAATCCTCCGTCATGTTCTAGTATGGGTACTGTTTTGGCATTTGCTATGGGCAGTTTGGGAATTTCTGAAAAAGTGAGCGGCACCATCTCAACCTTTAATCCCTTATGGGCCAAAGCCATACGGGCGCGCCAGACATAGGGGCTGAAGCCTTGAGTCTTGTCCTTGCCAACCAATTCATATAATTTCATGGAAAATTCC
>JAJRQU010000007.1 GCA_024280095.1 Alphaproteobacteria bacterium
ATGCTGCGCCGTCATAACGTCAATGAGCGCATCATATTCACCATATTTGCGCAAAGAAATAATTATGCCCTGATCATGAAATTCCATAATCTATTCTGTTGTTACCTCTATTTCAGCAAGATAAACCCGCACTTTACCCCAACCTATGGGGAATTCGCTATAGACCGGAATCATATCATCCAGCCCATCTACTTTGGCGTACCAGATTTCCAAGGGGGTCGGTTCCATTGTGTCTGTATTATTTTTCTTTTTTCTGGATTTTTTTTGGGATTTTTTCTTCTTTTTGATCCGCTTGAAACTGCCATCAACGATTTTATCCCTAAATTCACAAACAAGAACATCGCCTTTATAAACGGATCGTTTGCTTTTTAAGCGTTTATTTTCTGTACATTGATAGGAAATATCCAGCAGAAAAAAACCGCCGAATATATTCTGGTGCATGATCTTTTCGCCTATCTTCATGGCATCTTCATCAAGGCTCAGACCAAGATAAAAACTGACCATATCAGGGCCATATTTCTGTTCTTCCCTGATGGGTATATATTCCACATCTTCCTTGAATTTAAACGCAAATTCATGAGAGATGATCTTGCTATCTTCTTCCTGAAACGCTGTTCGGTTATGAAAGCTGTATTTACCCCAGCTACCTTGATTTGTGTAAAATAAGGGTTTCAGGCTGCCATCACGGGCAAATCTCCCCCGCACTGTCACTTTATTTTCCATATTGCTGAAAATTTTGGCAAGGCCGGTAACCTTGTAAGAAATCTCTACCGCATAATCGGTGGCGCTCATATGGCCAGAGGAATATACATTCGATATGACAAAGCCGCCCCAATAGGCTTTGTAAGTTAACTTGATATGCTGGCTAGCTTTATCTTTTTCTGCCGCAAAGCTTATGCTTGGTGCGGCAAAAAACAGAATAATAAAAGCAAGGGTTTTATTCATTGCTAATCCATAGCATCAAGTCGGCTGATCCCCTCTTTTATTTTAGCAGATTTCTGCTCGGCCTGTTCAAGATTTTTGCGATTGTCCATGACCACATTTTCCGGGGCCTTGGCCATGAAGGCCTCATTGTTTAATCGTCCGGAAATACCGCCAATTTCCTTGGCCAGTTTATCCAGGTTCTTCTGCAGCCTTGCCTTTTCTGCCGCAATATCTATGACGCCGGCAAGAGGCAGGAAATAAGTCGCTTCGTCGACCACGACCTGTACCGCGCCTTTGGGAGCCGGCCCCTCATGAATTGTGATGCTCTCCAGACGTGCCAGACGCTTAATCACATCGCCCTGAGCCATCAGGGATTTTTCGGTATCCGAAGATGTCCCCTGCACCAGCATTTCAAGCTTTGCGCCCGCCGGAACATTCATTTCCGCCCGCGCGGTACGAATGTCGGAAACAAGTTGAATAACCCAGTTCATTTCCTGTGAGGCCTGCGCATCAATCAGGGCAGAATCCTGTGTTGGCCAGTCAGAAATAATCAGGTCCGCGCTGCGGGTTTCACTCAGGCTTCCCCATATTTCCTCGGTAATGAAGGGCATGAAGGGATGCAGGGTTTTCAGAATTTGATCCATAACCCATGCAGCAGCGGCGCGGGTTTCGCTTTTGGCCTGTTCATCTTCGCCAAAAAACTGCGGCTTGATCAATTCCACATACCAGTCACAAAAAGTTCCCCATGTGAAGTGATAAATGGCCGCCGTGGCCTCATTATAACGGAAATTTTCCAATGCGCGGGTCACCTCACCGGTGGCCTTGACCATTTCACCAATGATCCATTTGTTGACCGCAAGAGTGACATTTTGCGGATTAAAACGGGCATCAACGTTATCAAAACAGCCATTCATGTCACAAAAACGGGCCGCATTCCACAGCTTGGTACCAAAATTCCGGTAGCCTTCTACCCGTTTTTCGGACATTTTAATGTCCCTGCCCTGTGCCTCCATGGACGCCAGAGTAAAACGCAAAGCATCGGCACCGAATTTATCTGCTAAATCCAGTGGGTCTATGACATTGCCTTTTGATTTTGACATTTTTGCGCCATGCTCATCCCGTACCAGCGCATGAACATAGACCGTATGGAATGGCACCTCCGGTTTGCCATCCTTATCCTTCATAAAGTGAAGGCCGTCCATCATCATGCGAGCCACCCAAAAGAAAATAATGTCAAAGCCGGTGATTAATACATCGGTTTTATAATGTTTATTCAGTTCCGGCGTATTTTCAGGCCAGCCGAGTGTGCCAAAAGGCCAAAGCGCTGATGAAAACCATGTATCCAATACGTCCGGATCGCGGATCAGCACCACCTCTTTGCCGTAATGGGCCAAGGCGGCGGCGGTGGCTTCTGCTTCATCAAGGTAAACAAAAATTTCGCCGTCTGGGCCATACCAAGCCGGAATTTGATGGCCCCACCAAAGCTGCCGGGAAATACACCATGGCTCAATATTACGCATCCATTCGTAATAGGTTTTTTCCCAGTTTTTAGGGACAAATTTTGTCACGCCGCTTTCAACAGCTTCCAATGCCGGCTTTGCCATGACTTCTGCATTCACATACCATTGGTCCGTAAGCCAAGGTTCAATCACCACACCGGAACGATCACCGGTAGGCACCATATGGACGGTATCTTCCGTTTTTTCCAGCAAACCCAAGGCATCCATATCGGCGATGATCATTTTGCGAACAACAAAACGGTCAAGGCCGCGATATTTTTCCGGAACCGCATCATTGGTCTGGGCCGCATCGTCAAAAATATTGATTTCTGCCAGATTATGACGCTTGCCAACCATATTATCGTCAAAGTCATGGGCCGGTGTGATCTTCACCGCGCCAGAACCCTTTTCAGGATCAGCATGTTCATCCGCGACCACAATCAGCTTTCGGCCAACGAGCGGCAGGGTCAATGTTTTGCCGATTAAATCCTGATATCTTTCATCTTCGGGATGCACGGCCACTGCCACATCACCAAGCATGGTTTCAGGCCGCGTGGTGGCAACGATAAGAAAACGATCATCAGTGCCGTCCACGGGATATTTAAAATGCCAATAATGGCCATTGACTTCTTTTTGTTCCACTTCAAGATCAGAAATGGCGGTTTTCAACTTGGGATCCCAATTCACCAGACGCTTGGCTTTATATATCAGGTCTTGTTTATAAAGCTCGACAAAAACCTTTAGTACCGCACCGGCGAAACCCTCATCCATAGTAAAGCGGCTGCGGCTCCAATCGCATGACTGCCCAAGGCGGCGCATCTGGTTGAAAATAATACCGCCGGATTTTTCTTTCCATTCCCAGACACGTTCAATAAATTTTTCCCGCCCAAGGTCATGACGGGATAAACCCTCGGCGTCCAATTGGCGTTCAACGACCATTTGGGTTGCGATGCCCGCATGATCCATGCCCGGCTGCCATAAAACATCCCTGCCCCGCATACGTTCAAACCGAATAAGAATATCCTGCAATGTATGATTAAGGGCGTGGCCCATATGAAGACTGCCCGTCACATTTGGCGGCGGCAGTACGATGGTATAGGGCTCAGCATCCGTGCGGCCTGCTTTAAAGGCCCCCGAAGTCTCCCAATGATCATAAATTCTCTGTTCGGCATCATGACAATCAAATGATTTTGCCAGTTTGGCAGTTTTTTCCGGTTCTTCTGACATTCTAGGAATCTTTTCGTCTCTTCTATGAATTTACAATTTTAGAGCATTTAAAAAAAGAGAAGAGCCTTAAAGTTAAAGGCCCTTTATATTATTTGGTCGGCAAAAGCCTGTTGTATTTTTTACGGTATCACCCTACTTGACGTTTTTAGTTATGGTTTCTTGGTTCTGGCTAAACGGGCAATTTCTTTGGCAACCATACGTTCTACAATCGGCGGCAAATTCTTGTCCAGCCATGTTTTCAACATGGGTTTAAGCATTTCTCTGACCAGATCTTCTAACGTATTACCCGCCCCCTGATAACCTGTTGTCAATAAATCTGACAGCACACCAAACTGATCCATGGTAAAATTTGATTCTTCTCCTGACATCAATCCTTCATCCTCAGGCGCCGGATCCACATCATCTATAGCCAAGTCAATATCAATTTTAGGTTCTGGTTCTTCGGGTTCTGGCTCAGGCTCAGGATCAGGCTCAGGCTCAGGCTCTGGCTCAGGTTCTTCGGGTTCAGGCTCAACTTCAAGTTCTTCCTCTACCATTTCTGTAAGTTCCAGTACTTCTTCTGGCTCCTCTTCTGGCTCAGATTCTGGCTCAGATTCTGGCTCAGATTCTGGCTCAGATTCTGGCTCAGCGACAGCCTCGGATGCCTCGGCAGGTTTTTCTTCTTCGACATCATCTTCCGAAATAATTTTCCGAATCGATGCAAGAATTTCTTCCATTGTTGGCTCTTCTTGGCCTTTCGTTTCGCTCATATTGCTGATACCTCGCCGCTTTAAGCGCTATCCCTCGTTTAAATACCGGTAAACCGGCATCATATATATGCTATGTCTAACATAATAGCTTTAGTTTTTTTTCATCAATTTTCAATAGCTATATATCATATATAAAAAAAAACGACCTTTTGGAACAAAAATATCCCCAGATCGTTTTAATTTTAACTAAAAAGTGATTTTAATAAACTTAGTCTTCATCAATTCCCCAGCCAAAAAACTTATTTTCCACATTATTCCTATTATGGTTTGGGTTATATCGCGCGACATCAAGCGCCATTTCCTCTGCGGTAAGCTTACCAATAACCATCAACAGACTGTATGCCGCAACATGCTGATCTCTTTGCGCGCGCACTAAGCTTACGCGCGAGTCAAGCAGTTCCTGCTCAGCATCCAGCACATCAAGAGTTGTTCTTGAACCAACTTCAGACTCCTGTCTGACGCCTTCCAAAGCAATGTCATTTGCGGTTACCTGATCTTCGGATGAAACAATTCGGGCCGTAGCCTCCCGAAAGTTTTCCCAGGCATTTCGAACTCTCTCCTCGACATCGCGCTCAACAGACACGGTTTCCAGTCGGCGCTGATTTTCAACTTGTCTGGATTGACGAATATTCGAAGAGACAGCCCCGCTTTGATAAAGCGGCAAAGTCATTTGTGCCAGAACTTCTTTAACGGTTGACCTGTCCGTCGTGCTGAAATTTTCCCAGCTTTTGCTAAGCCGGCCAACGATTTCTACGGTTGGGCCAAGCCCGCCATATTGCTTTTTAACGTTATATCGCGCCGCTTTCTCAGTGAACATGGCCGCCAGAAGTTCAGGATTAAATTGACGCGCCATATCGAATGCCGCTTCCTCAGAGGCCGGCATGGCGGGCAAACTTACCGGTTGCACAAGATTAGCCGGCGACATGCCAACCGTCTTCTTAAAGGCCGCTCTGCTGGCCGTTAAGGATGCCTCGGAAAGAATTTTTTCTGAAATTGAACGCGACAGGCGCGCTTTCGACTGGGCAACATCCGTACGGGTTATTTCCCCGACCCGGAATCTGTCCTCACTGGCTTCGAGCTGGCGCTTTAACACAGCAACATTGTTGATTGTCAGCTCTAACACGGCAATATCCCGCATGACGCCCATATAGGCTGTTACGGCATCCAACAGAATCCTCTGTTCTGTGCTGATCAGTTGGGCACGTCCGGCGTTCACTCTGTTTTGAGCCTCATTCGTGCTGTTCACTGTTTTCATGCTGCTGAATACGGGCTGCCTGACCTCTAATGACAAACTCTTTGGGTTTGTATTTCCGCTGGAAGCAAATGTCGCAACCCTTTCAGAATTTCTATACCCATAATTACCAGAACCCACAACAGAAGGCCGCCAACCTGCTTTAGCCTGATTTATGGTCTCATCAAGCGCTCTCAAAGCCGCCCTCTGCGCCTGCAAAGTCGGATTACTAAGATAGGCTGCCGCCATGGCATCCTTTAAGGTATCCGAATAGGCCTGTTGATGAAAAGTAAAAATCACCATTATCGCCGCAACCAAAAAAGATAGTCTATTTCTCATTTTCAAACCCAGTATAATATAACTTGTTAATCATCGCGCTTCTTTACGAGCATTTAACTCATAACAACTTGGCATTAATAAAACGTGTATTTATTTTCATTAACCATAATTTGAAATTACTCCACTATTGTTAACGCTGTCAACATTAACTCACGCAACATCTCTTAAAAAGTGAATTCAGCTTTCCTGTTAAACGCCTCGAGCGCAGGAATATAGGCATCAAACAATATCCGCTTGCCAAGCAGGCCATTTTCATTTGTCACATAGGTGGCCTTGCCAACACCATTGTCATTCAAAACACAAATTAGCCGCCCTCCCTCTGCGATCTGGTCAACCAACTGCTGCGGCAGATCGTCAATCATGCCATTGATGAATATCAAATCATAAGGCCCCTGAGCGGCCAAACCATCCACAAGTGGCCCCGTTACAACGGCCACATTGTCACATTCCTCATCTGCCAGAATAGCAATAGCGCTCTTCGCAAGATCTTCATCTTCTTCAAGTGCAACAACGGCTTCGGCAAGCCGGCCCAAAACTGCGCTTGAATATCCCGTTGCGCAGCCCACATCCAGAACCAGATCTGTTTCTTTCACATCAGCGGCATCGATAAGTCTGGCAAAAACCATGGGGCCCATCAGGCTACGCCCCGGGGCCACCTGAATATCATCATCATGATAAGCGACACCACTCAATATTTTAGGGACAAATTTTTCCCGGTGAACAGACGTTATTGCCTCAATAATGCGTTCATCATTAACTTCATTTGGGCGAAGCTGACTATCTATCATATTTTGACGTGCGTGTGCCGTATCTGACATTGAGAAACTCCTGGAATATAGTTTATTTCATTACCGTTCCTGTATAAAGGGTCACCCTATGCTTTACAATAACGGAAATACCATAATGCTGGGACGATATGTCACATTTTTGAAGTAATATGAAAAAACGACTACTTAACCACAAAGAATTATAGCCTATCACTTGATATATCAAACCAGAAACGTCAAAAAGTGTAAAAAAATAGATTTAGGTGACAGCATTTTTTAAGCTTGAAAATAAAAGGGGAATATGCGACATAATGCCATCTTGAAAAGTTGATAATATAAATATTATACATTCGAACAATCTTTTCATTTAATTTCGATGACTTGGCGCGGTGGCGGAGTGGCTACGCAGCGGATTGCAAATCCGTCCAGACCGGTTCGATTCCGGTCCGCGCCTCCAAAGCCCCCCCTCAAAAAAATTCCGCAGTTCAAACTGAATACGTCATGCAGATAGGCCACATTTAGATGGGCAGCCTACAAAGAAGCTTCATATTTTATACATGCGAATAATATTTGACTATTTGGTCAAAAAATTATACTCTTAAGATACAAAGAGGGGTATCAACATGAAGTATAAAAACCATAGGGCTGCTCATAATAAAATATTAGCCGATCAGGGTGCCAACAGTTTCTTTGATGATTTACATCAGCCCTTGAATAAATCCACGGCCTTTAAGGAAGCGGATCACTGCCTTTATTGTTATGATGCGCCGTGTATTCAAGCCTGCCCCACATCCATAGATATTCCAACTTTCATCCATCAAATCAAAACCGGAAATGTCATGGGCGCGGCCCATACAATCCTCAGGGAAAATATTATGGGCGGCACCTGCGCCCGTGCCTGCCCGACAGAGGTTCTTTGTGAACAGGTCTGCGTTCTCAATGATGATGCCGGAAAGCCCGTAGAAATCGGCCTTTTGCAGAGGTTTTCAACAGATCATCTTATGGCTAAGGCTGGCCCTCACCCTTTTATACGTGCGGCACAAACAGGCCGCATAATTGCCGTGATTGGCGCGGGGCCTGCCGGATTATCCTTTGCCCATCGCGCCGCCGTTCTCGGGCATGATATTCACATATATGAAGCCCGGGACAAAGCGGGCGGGCTTAATGAATATGGTCTTGCAGCCTATAAGATGATTGATGATTTTGCCGCCAGAGAAGTTGATTTTATTTTGGACATTGGCGGAATCGAAATATTTTATGGCACATCCCTTGGGCAAAATTTATCCCTGCCAGATTTATCCCTGAATGACCTGCAAAATAAATATGACGCCATATTCATTGGGGTTGGTTTAGGGGGAACCAATGACCTTGGACTGGACGGCGAAGAGATGTCAGGCATTACAGATGCCATTGATTTCATCGAAAATTTGCGCCAAACAGATGATTTATCAAGCCTTGAGCTTGGACAAAACATCATTGTCATCGGCGGCGGCAATACGGCTATTGATGCGGCGGTACAGGCAAAAAAACTTGGCAGCCCGAATGTCGCCCTTGTTTATCGGCGCGGCGAGAGCCAAATG
>JAJRQU010000184.1 GCA_024280095.1 Alphaproteobacteria bacterium
AGGCGGAAAATTTAAAGGTGCCGGCGCGGGCCTCAGCCCAAGCTACAGCTTTACCGCCTTCATTGTCGAAGTTACCGTGGATCCTGAAACCGGCTTTATCAAAGTGGATAAGGCGACCTGCGCCCATGATTGCGGTTTTCCTTTGAACCCGCTTGCCGTCAGGGGCCAGATCGAAGGCTGCATTCATATGGGGCTGGGTCAGGCCCTGATGGAGGAAATGGTCTATGATAATGGCGCAACGCAAAATCCCTCATTTCTGGACTATAAAATTCCCTCCGCATTTGAGCAGCCCGAGGTTGATATTGTCCCCGCCTATAGTGATGACAGTGAGGGGCCGTTCGGGGCAAAAGAGGCCGGCGAAGGTATTCTGGCCCCCGTCATTCCGGCCATTGCCAATGCGGTTTATGATGCGGTTGGTATCCGCCTCGCCCAATTGCCCATGCGCCCTGATCGCGTGTTAAGCGCTCTTGCCAAAGAAAGAGAAAAAAATCAGGAGGCCGGGACATGACCGCCCCTAAAAAAGATTTTGATTTTACCCGGCCAAAAACCATTGAGCAGCTCTATAATCTGGTTCAGGAATGCCAGCATAAAGGTCGCCATTTTGTCTTTTCTGCGGGCGGGACTGATATTATACTCCATCTGAAATCTGAAATATTATCTCCAGATATTGTGATCAGCCTGACAGGTCTTCACGCGTTAAATAATATAGAAAAACACGGCAATCATATTATTATCGGAGCCCTGACATCGCTGAGTGACCTTTGCAGTAATGGCCATATTCAGGGATATCTACCCGCGTTGGCCCAAGCCGCCCGTAAAGTAGCCAGCCCGCAAATTCGAAATCGGGCCACCATCGGCGGCAATATCATGGTTGAGAATCGCTGCAGCTATATCAATCAAAGCCGCCTTAACCGGCAAAGCCATAGCCCATGTTTCAAAGCCGATGGCAATATCTGTCATCTTGTTAAAAGTGTAAAACGCGGCGATGCCATTCTGTGTCAGGCCCGTTTTGTATCAGATACCGCGCCCATATTATTGTTGCAGGATTCAATCCTTAAAATCATCGGGCCGGCGGGGCCGCGAGAGATAAAACTGGCGGATCTTTACTTAAATGACGGCATTGAAAGTAAAAGCCTTATGCGCGGCGAAATCATCACCCATATTAAAGTGGAAATTCCTGAAAACTCTGCCTGTCATTATGAAAAATTGACCATCCGCAATGCCTTGGATTTTCCCGCATTGGGCGTTGCTGTGCTGCGGCGCGGCAATGGAGATATTTCGGTGGCCCTGACCGGCCTGAATACGCGGCCTGGCGTTTTTCATGCAACGCTCGAAAAACATGAAACATTTGATGACATGCTTGTGGATATTTGCCAAAAAGCAAGTGACTTCACGGTGACCTATCAGCAGGATTTTTTCCCGCGCGGTTACCGGAAAAATATGATCTCTGTGTTTATTCGGCGCGGCATTAACAGAATACTAAAAGGCGAAAAATCATGAGCAATGTGATGAAAGAATATTTTCTGGATCTGGACAGAGCCGCAAAAGACCCCGCGCGCAAAGTTGCCTGGTGCACATCTGTTGGCCCCGCTGAAATACTTCGCGCCATGGGGTTTGAGGTATTTTTCCCTGAGAATCACGGGGCTATGCTGGGCGCGACACGGGTCTGTATGGAGACAATTCCCGTGGCCAATGCCCATGGCTATTCACCGGAAATATGCAGCTATCTGACCTCTGATATCGGGGCCTATATCAAAGGGATCACGCCGCTGACCAAAGCCTTTGGCATCGAAGAAATTCCCCGTCCTGATGTACTGGTCTATAATACCAATCAATGCAAAGATGTGATGCATTGGTTTGAATATTATGCCTCAGAATTTAACGCGCCCATTTTTGGTATTCACCCGCCCACGAACCTGCCGGAAATCAAGCAGGAATATATTGATGATGTGGCCCGGCAGTTTGAAGCGTTAATTCATTTTCTGGAACCCATCATTGGCCATCCAATGAATAGGGAAAATTTAAAGACCACTGTTGCCCTGTCATTGGAAGCCACAAATCTTTGGTCTGAGGTTTTAAATATGGCACAGGTCACCCCCAGCCCGATGACTTTTTTCGACAGCACGATTTATATGGGCCCGATCGTGGTCTTGCGCGGCACCGAAATTGCTGTGAAATATTACAAGGACTTGCTCGGCGAGCTAAAAGAAAAAATACAAGAGAAACATTCCGCCGTACCAGAGGAGAATAAACGCATCTATTGGGACGGCATGCCCGTTTGGGGGCGGCTGCGGGATCAATCCAATATTTTCAAAGAAAACAAGGCCTGCGTCGTCGCCTCAACCTATTGCAATAGCTGGATTTTCTCTGACTTCGACCCAGAAGATCCCTTGCCCAGTATGGCCAAGGCCTATATCAAGATTTTCATCAACCGCAATGATCAATATAAGGAAGATTATATTGAAAGGATGGTCAAGGATTTCAAGATTGACGGGGTTATATTCATGGCCGCCCGAACCTGCCCCAACAACAGCAATGCCTCTTACAATCTGCCGCGAAAATTAAAGGATAAAGGCATTCCCACCATCATTATTGACGGCGATTTATGTGATCTGCGCTGTTATTCAGATGAACAATCCACCACCCTGATCGAAGCTTTTCTGGAGACAATTTGATGGCCGGGACTGAGGAAATCTATTGGGGGGTGGACTGCGGCAGTTCAGAAATCAAGGTTGTCGCCTTGGATGGGCAAGGTAATATTCTGCTTAAACGTAAACAAAAAACCCTCTTTCCCTTGCAGGATCATGTGCGTCAGGCGCTCGCCGGAGAGAGCGGTGACCTCTCGCCTTTTCAGAATGAGGGCAGCCACGACATCAAAGAGGGACATAAAATAATCGCCACCGGCTATGGCCGCAAATATATCCGTTTCGCCCATGACGCCCTGACCGAAATCAAGGCTCATTTCATCGGTGTACAAAAACAATGTGACCTGAAAGATGCCTATAGCATCATTGATATTGGCGGGCAGGATTCCAAAGTCATCACCGCGTGCAACAACAAAGTCGATCAATTTGTCATCAACCGAAAATGCGCAGCAGGTACCGGCGCATATATCGAGGAACTGGGCCATCGGCTCGAAGTTCCGCTAAAGGATATGACAGAGCTCGCGCGCGGCAATGACAAGGAATTATCTCTTAACAGCTTTTGCACGGTATTTTCCGGTCAGGAGGTCATCAAAACATTGATGAATGGTGAGAGAATCGAAAATATCATTTATGCGCTTTATAGTTCCGTCGTCAAAAGAGTTATGGAAATGACCGCCATTACCACAGATATAGTCATTTTTTCTGGCGGCGTTCTTGAATTTCATCCGGAACTGGTCGCCATGTTCGCCAAAAAGTTAGAAGAAAATAATGCCAATATAACCTGCATTCTCTCCCCCAATGCCCAATATTGCGGGGCGATCGGGGCGGCGGCATATGGCCTTAAGCCATCCTAGAAAATTTTAGATTCTTGTTCTTTGTTAATTTATCTGTAAAACTTATCCCCTAAATAAGAACAAGAAGATAAAAACGGGCTACTCATGAAAATATTGGTTACAGGCGGTTCAGGATATATCGGCAGTCATACTGTGCTGGAGCTTTTACAGGCTGGGCATGATGTGACCGTCATTGATAACCTGTCCAATTCCTGCACCGAATCTCTGAACCGCGTGAAGAATATTACCGGCAAAAACAATTTGATCTTTCATGAAATTGATATTTTGGATCGCGGGGGATTGGAAAGCATATTTTCCGCCGAAAGATTTGATGCCGTCATTCATTTTGCCGGATTAAAGGCCGTGGGCCAGTCTGTTGCACAGCCCCTGACCTATTATCAGAATAATGTGGTCGGCAGTGTGACCCTTTTTCAGGTAATGGATAAATATGACGTGCGTAATCTGGTCTTTAGCTCATCCGCCACGGTTTACGGCGACCCAAAAAGCCTACCCATCCGCGAAGATTTTCCCACGGGCGGCACCACAAATCCTTACGGCACATCCAAACTCATGATCGAAAATATCCTGGCAGATATGGCCATTGCGAACCCAAGGTGGAATATCGCGCGGCTGCGTTATTTTAACCCTGTGGGTGCCCATGACAGTGGTTTGATCGGCGAAGACCCAAATGACATCCCCAATAATCTGAT
>JAJRQU010000185.1 GCA_024280095.1 Alphaproteobacteria bacterium
AATAATCGACTTTATCGACAGCAATTTCTGAAAATTGTCTGGTTAAATCTTTATGCACCTGATATTTCCTCGCGGGTTTGATACAGGGTAGCGTAACCTTACAGGGCGGATCGCGTCAATAGGAGATTAGGCCGCATCTTTACTTAGGATAAAGATCCTTAGGGTCAATTTCCACGTCACGCACGGTCTTGATGCCGCTTGATGTTGTTTCATAGAAGAAACAATTGCGGCGGCCCGTGTGGCAGGCGACGCCTTTTTGATCCACAAGAAGAAGAATGGTATCCCGGTCGCAATCATAACGGAAATTCTTGAGCGTCTGGATTTGGCCGGATGTTTCCCCTTTGCGCCATAGGGCGTTGCGAGATCTGGACCAGTAACAAATAACGCCGCGCTTGAGTGTCTCGCGCACGGCATCCGCATTCATCCAGGCCATCATTAATATTTCGCCGCTATCATATTGCTGGGCGATGGCGGGAATGAGACCCTGCGATAAACCTTGGGATGAAAAAGTCAATTCGCCCAAGGTTTTAGTGATGATTTCTTCTGGAATTGGAATAAAAGTTTGATTTTTCATGTGCTTCTCGTTTAACAGGGCTTGTAAAATTCTCATATTCAGGCCAATATTACTTTAGGTAGGGAAGATATAACATATCACAAAAAAGAAAAAATGATAATGTCGACAGATATTCATGATCATGACAAATGTATTGAGAGTGCGCTTAATATAGCCCGTGATATATGCGCCGCGCGCGATACCCGTTTTACGCCGCTGCGCCGTAAGGTCCTTGAGCTGGTTTGGGAAGGGCATGCCCCCGTTACCGCCTACGAACTTCTGGATATGTTAAGTAACGCAGGCAAAAAAAGGGTCGCGCCGCCAACCATATACCGGGCGCTTGATTTTTTGATTGAAGAGGGATTTGTCCACCGGATAGAATCATTGAATGCTTTCATAGGCTGTCCTGATCCGGCCCATACCCATCAGGGACATTTCCTGATCTGCCGGAAATGCCGGAATGTCCGTGAAGTGAATGACGCAAAACTGATGTCACATATTTCAAAGGCGGCGGCATCCCATGGTTATAGCTGCGAGAATAGCATGTTGGAAATCATGGGGCTTTGCGCGAATTGTCAAACTTGAGGACGCCCATAACTTATGTCCGATGAGCCTATATCCGATGACCCGAACCCCCTTATTGTCCTTGAAAAAGTCTCCTTGTCTTTTTCTGGGCGCGCTGTTTTGTCAGAGGTGAGCTTTTCGGTCAGTCGGGGGGAGATTGTCACGCTGATCGGGCCAAATGGCGCCGGGAAAAGCACGGTCATGAGAATTGCCCTTGGCTTGCAGCAACCGGACAAGGGGCAGGTTCACCGGGCGCCGGGAATTTCCATTGGTTATATGCCTCAAAAAATTATCATTGAAGATATTTTGCCCCTCAGCACCCGGGATTTCCTTATGCTGAGGCCGGGAGCCACCCTTGCTCACGTGGAAGCCGTGATGGATCTTGTGCGTATTTCCCATGTGGGGCCAAGCCCTGTTCAACGGGTGTCCGGCGGTGAAATGCAGCGGGTTCTGATGGCGCGGGCGCTCCTTGGCGAACCAGACTTAATTGTTCTGGATGAGCCGGTTCAGGGCGTGGATATTGCCGGCCAGGAAGAGCTTTATAAGTTGATAGCTAAAATCCGGCGCGAGAAAAATTGCGGGGTTTTGATGATTTCCCATGATCTTCATATGGTGATGGCCGGGACAGACAAGGTTATTTGCCTGAACCGTCATATCTGCTGTAGCGGCGCGCCGGAAAATATTCAGGATCACCCGGAATATCATGCCTTGCTTAAGGGCCAGCCCGAAGGCATTGCCCTTTATACCCATAATCATGACCATACCCACGACAGTCAAGGCAATGTGGTATCAGATCATAAGCCAGACCAAGGTCATAAATCTGGCCAAACTCATGGAACTGGCCAAGGTCATAAGTCTGGATGTGATCATGATTGATGATTTCATCCTCAATGCGATCATGGCGGGCATTTTTGTGGCCCTTGCGGCGGGGCCTTTGGGCTGTTTTCTGGTGTGGCGTAAAATGGCCTATTTCGGAGATACGATATCCCATTCAGCCTTGATGGGGGTCGGGCTTGGTATTGCTCTTGGCACCGGCAGCCCGTGGGTCATCATGGTGACCTGCGCGTTCGTATCAGGGGCTTTATTATTGCTGCAAAGGGGCGGTAAATTTTCCAGTGATACTTTGCTGGGCATTTTGGCCCATAGCGCCTTGTCCATTGGTTTGATCATCATTGCCTTACAAGAATCCCTGCGGCAGGATTTGATGTTTTTTTTGATCGGAGATATTCTGGCCATTGATACGGGGGGGATTTTTGACATCGGCATTATGTCGATCGTTGCCCTTGGGGGGTTATTTTATATCTGGAAACCATTGCTGTCCCTCACCGTGCACGAAGATCTGGCACGGGTCGAAGGGGTCAATGTGCTTAAAACCAAAATCATTTATATGTTGCTCATCGCTTTACTGGTGGCCTTTGCCATGCAGGTGATCGGGGCGTTATTGATCACATCACTGATGATCATTCCGGCGGCGGCAGCGCGCAATTTTTCCCGAACGCCTTTGCAAATGGTGTTTTATTCCATGATACTGGGCAGTATTTCCGTGATTATGGGCATCATGATGTCCAGTATCTGGGATTTGCCCGCCGGCCCGGCCATTGTGCTGTCGGCTTTCATCCTGTTTCTTGCTGGCCGAATAATACCGGGCCGCTTTAGGGCCTAGATTTTCTGCGCCTAGATTTTCTGGTTGAACCGCCTAAAGGCATTTTCCAGATCGGCGATCAGATCATCAGGGTCTTCAAGCCCCACATGCAGGCGTACAAGCGGGCCTTTAGCCGTCCAACCTGTGGCCGTACGGTAGCGATTTATACCATGATAAGTCAGGATCAGGCTTTCATATCCGCCCCAGCTAAAGCCCATTTTGAAATGTTTCATGCCCTCCATCATGGCCGTAGTTGCGGCCTCATGGCCTTGTTTTAAAACAAATGAGAACAGGCCGTTTGCGCCCGTAAAGTCCCGTTTCCAATATTCATGGCCCGGACAGCTTTCAAAGGCAGGGTGGCGGACATGATCGACTTCGGGGCGGCCCTCCAGCCATTTGGCAATTTTCAGGCCATTGGCTTCATGTTGTTTCAGGCGAATTTTTAAGGTCCGAAGGCCGCGCAGGGCGAGGTACGCATCATCTGGCGACAGGCAATAGCCCATCTGATAAGACATATTGCAAAGCTGTTCAAAAAGCGCGGCGCGGGTGGATACTGCGCCTACCATAGCATCCGAATGGCCGACGATATATTTTGTCCCCGCATGGATGGAGACATCAACCCCATGACCAAAAGCTTTGAAATGCAGCGGTGTGGCCCAGGTGTTGTCCATCATGACAAGAGCGCCGCGCCCATGAGCCGCCTTGGCAATGGCCGGAATATCCTGTATTTCCATGGTGACGGAACAGGGCGCTTCAACAAAAATAATTTTGGTGTTTTCTTGTATTAGCTCGTCAATTCCAGCGCCGATCATCGGATCATAAAATGTGGTCTGGATGCCCATTCTTTTTAATATTTTATGGGCAAGATTACGGGTTGGTTCATAAACACCGTCGGCCATGAGAATATGATCACCGGCACCCGCAAAGGACAAGATGGCCCCGGTAATGGCTGCAAGGCCGGAGGGATACAGAAAGCAGCCATCCGCCCCTTCAAGTTCGCACATGGCATCGCTGAGGGCATAGGTGGTGGGATTGCCGCGCCGGCCATAGGAAAGCCCGCCGGTATGAAGCTTGGCATTGGCCTTCTTCATATCCTTAACCGTATCAAATATCAAGGTTGAGGCATGATAAACCGGCGTATTTACCGCGCCGTGGGTATAGTCTTTATTGCGGCCAACACTGGCAATAAGGGTATCTTCTTTCATGGGTTACTTGCTCACTGGCGTATTGGGATGACTGCCCCATTCGCTCCATGAACCATCATAAAGGGCATTTTCCTGATGACCAATCAGATAGAGTCCAAGCATCAGAACAGACGCTGTAATGCCTGACCCGCAACTGGTGATGATGGGTTTCTTTAGATTTAAGCCAGCGGCCTCAAAAATTTGCCGAATGTCATCCGCGGCTTTAAAGGTTCCATCTTCCGCATTGAGCAGGTTTCTGAAGAAAATATTGTAACTGCCCGGAATAGAACCGCATTTCATATCTTCGCGGGGTTCTGGATCCGTGCCTTGAAAGCGTCCCGGGGCGCGGGCATCAACCACTTGCTCTTTTTTATGATCAAGATTTGCCATCATATGGTCAAGGTCGCGCAGTTTGGTTGTGTTAAAGCGGGCCGTGAAATGCCGCAGGCGCGGGATGGGCGGAATATCTTCTATCCGGCGGCGTTCATTTTTCCATTTTTGAAAGCCGCCGTCCACAATGGCCACATCCCAAAGACCGAAAGCCTTCAGCATGAACCAGACACGGGCGGCGCTGCGCACATCGCTATTGTCATAGACAATCACCCTGTTGCCATCACCAATGCCTAAGCTCCGCATGCGGCTGGACATTTTTTCAAGGCTGGGCAGCATATGGGGCAGGGGGTTATCCAAGTCACATATTTCATCAATATCAAAGAAAACTGCCCCCGGAATATGGGCCTCGCCGTACTCTGCGCGGGCATTACGATCGCTGCCCGGCATGTGCCATGTGGCATCGACAATTCTGATATCCGGGGCGGATAAATGTTTTTCCAGCCATTCGGTGGAGACAAGTGCGGGGCTTTTATCAGGCATGATGTATTCCTTTAGTATATTTTACGGGCGCGCGTTTTTTAAATGGCAATATATTACAACCAATCTGGATAGGGCAGGCCTTGTTGCTTTAAAAATTCCGGATTGAATATCTTGCTCATGTAACGGGTGCCATAATCGCCGAGCAATGTTACAATCGTATGACCCGGCCCCATGTCACGGGCAAGGCGAATGGCGGCGGCCACATTTATGCCGGATGAGCCACCAAGGCATAGTCCTTCGTGTTTCAAAAGGTCAAAAATAATATTCAATGCCTCGGCATCGGGGATTTGATAGGCATCGTCAACGATCACATCTTTTAAGTTTGCGGTGATGCGGCCTTGTCCGATGCCTTCGGTGATGGACGATCCCTCGGCCTTTAATTCGCCGTGTTTATAGAAATTATAAAGGGCAGCCCCCATGGGGTCGGCAAGGACGATCTTGATGTCTTTGTTACGGTCTTTCAGGGCCATGGAAATCCCGCCTAATGACCCGCCGGTGCCGACAGCGCAGGTGAAGGCATCTATCTTTCCATCCGTCTGATCCCAGATTTCGGGGCCAGTGGTTTCAAAATGGGCACGGCGGTTGGCGATATTGTCAAACTGATTGGCCCAGATTGCGCCGTTTTCTTCGGTTGCCGCCAGTTCTTCGGCCAGCCGGCCTGAATAGCGCACATAATTATCCGGATCGCGGTATGGTTTGGCGGGTACAAGCCGCAGGTCGCAGCCACAGAGCCGCAGCATGTCTTTCTTTTCCTGTGACTGGGTGTCCGGCATGACAATCACCGTACGATAGCCAAGGGCATTAGCCACAAGCCCAAGGCCGATGCCGGTATTTCCCGCGGTGCCTTCAACGATCACGCCGCCGGGTTTGAGCAGTCCTTTTTCTTCGGCGTCGCGAATGATATAGAGCGCGGCCCGATCCTTGACCGATCCACCGGGGTTTAAAAACTCTGCTTTGCCCAATATGGTGCAGCCCGTTTCCGCAGATGCTTTTTCGAGCTTGATCAAGGGCGTATTGCCGATGGTGCCAATAAAGCCGTTTTTAATATCCATATATTTGATCCTGTTTAATTCTATAAAATTAAATATAAGGAGGCTGTCCTCAGGAAGCAAGTTTGCTGCGCCTGTTTATATGTAATATTTCTTCGCGGACATTTTGAACAAAAATCTGCGCGCCAAGTTTATGGCGGATAATATCCTGTTCTTCGGGGCTGAGGCCCGTCACATGAATATCAATGCTCATATTGCCGTCATGATAAGAGCTCTTGCTATATTTCCTGACCTTCACCAGATCGGGGGTGATATTTCGCAGGGCGAATAGCTCTAAAACACGAGGTAATGCCCCCGGATGGGCATCGGCGATGATAGCATAATGGACAGTGATGGGCGGCAGGTTTCTTTTTGGTAATTCAACGGGGGGTAATTCAGCGGGGGATAATTCAATGGGCGTGGTCATGTCACGCGCTCCTCTTAACAAAAATGATAGATCAAATTGGACGTTGCCTTTGGGTTTTTGGGGGTCACAGGCAACTTTTCCGGCTCTATTTAAGAACCGGGGTCATAATTCGCGTCTTTCGCATTCGTAAAGGGTTTGTCTGTGTCATAATGCAGATGTTTAGCGGTAAGAGATTAAAAAGTCAATAATGACTTTGGCTGAAAAATACTATAATCATTATCTTGTAACGCAACAGATAATCACAGGAATATGATGACCAAAGATATTGATACCAAGGATATATATAAAAATCTGTCACAGCTTGGCAAAGATACGAAGGCTCCGGCAAACCCCGAAGAGGCCGAATTGGATCGGGTGCCAAACCCACGGCCCAATTCTGATTATTTCGTGCGGTTCACCTGCCCGGAATTCACGTCGCTTTGCCCGGTGACCGGACAGCCCGATTTTGCCCATATGGTCATTGATTATGTGCCCGATGAATATCTGGTGGAAAGCAAGTCGCTGAAATTATTCATGCAATCTTTCCGTAATCACGCCGCCTTTCACGAAGATTGCACGGTCGGCATCGGCGAAAGACTGGCGCAAGAATTAAAGCCCAAATACTTGCGTATCGGCGGCTATTGGTACCCCAGAGGCGGCATCCCCATCGACGTCTTCTTCCAAACCGGCCTAGCCCCCGAAAATGTCTGGATCCCCGATCAGGGCGTCCCGACTTACCGTGGACGGGGATAGGATTTTTGCCAGCTAATTAATAGCATTTCTCCATCGTCATTCCTGCCCCCCTTACGTCGTCATTCCTGCGAAGGCAGGAATCCATTTTTCTTAGCGGACTAGATTCCTGCCTTCGCAGGAATGACGGGGATTAAGCTATAAATAGGAATGATGGGAATGAGGTATTAAGAATATCTTTTTAGAATGGGATATCATCATCGAGACTGGGTTTTAAGCCGTTTATTTCTGTAGACTCCAGTGTATCAAAGGGTATGTCTGTTGATTCTTGGACTATTTTTTCATTATCTAGTAGGTAATTTATGCCGTCAGAAGTAATAGTAAGGCTGTAATATGTTTCATTATTATCGTGATTACATATTTTCCGATCTAAATAACCCATGCGCTCCAGTTTTATCATACCCATATTTATATATTTCTTATCAATTCCTTGTTGACTAAGGCGCTGAGTAATACTCCAGTGATTTTCGCCATCTGGGGAGTTATAGTGCGCTTCTAAACTCTCTACGAGCACATGATGCTCTACATATCCGAGTTCAATGTCATAATTAATTGTCTTCCTAGATTTTTTTTGTTTCGCTGAACCATCAGATATTAAACCAAGACGAGATACTTTTTTTTTAATTAGTGTACTTGGAGAATTTACAGCAGCTTCAAGATTTCCATCTGCTCTTTTCCCTTCATAATCTGTTGGTGTTAATCCAAGTAAATCTGAAGGAAGATGAAGCTCTGTATCTCTTGGTTTTATAATAAAACAGCGCTCTATGCCTAATGTTCCAATAAATAATCCAAGCTCAAAAAGTACATTATCTCTAACGGTGAGCTTTTTTGTCCCTCGAATGGTTGCGGCGTCATCAGGAGTAAATACGAAGATGGCAAAGTCCGTTTCCATGGCTGACGTTATTAATGATTTTATACTATTTTGAGAAAGTTCAAAGCCGTGTTTCCACACGGTAACCTCTGCATGATGATCAAAATTAACATTTAGAGCGTCTGCAACATGCAAACTTTCAACAGATGAAGCAATAAATATTTTAGGTTTTTTCATTTTCTTTATATCAGCCTATTTATTTTAACGTTCACCTTAAGATAGCATAAAATATGCTTTATACAAGTTATGGAGAAATGTCGCGTTGGCGCCGTTTACGTCGTCATTCCTGCCTTCGCAGGAATGACTGAAACGAGGTATAGGTTTCGCCGCTTATGCTTTTGTGTCTACACGTTCAACTTTTTCGGACGCACCGCCTTTGGCGACGCCGACCATGGCGGGTCGCAGCAGGCGGTCTTTAATGACATAGCCCACCTGCATAACCTGTGTAATGGTGCCGTCTTCTTTGCCGGTATCCGGCACTTCAAAAAGGGCCTGATGCAGGGCATGGCTGAATTTTTCGCCCAGGGGGTCGATCTTTTTAATATTGTGACGCTCAAGCATGTTGAGCAGCTCCCGCTCAGTCATTTCGATGCCTTCAACCAATGTTTTGGCATTGTCGCCAAGGTCGGTATCTGCGGGAATACTATCCAAGGCACGGCGCAGATTGTCCCCGACGCTCAGTAAATCCCGGGCAAAGGCCGTCATGGCGTAATTGGCGGCATCTGCCTTTTCCCGGTCCGCGCGGCGGCGCAGGTTTTCCGTTTCGGCAACAGCTCTTAAAAGCCGGTCTTTCAGGTCGGCGATTTCCGTGACGGCGGCAACAAGCTTGTCATCCTCTTGCCGTCCTTCCGGTACCTCAGCCTCCATATTTTCAGGAATTTCATTTTCAATGTTGCCTGATTCAGGGTTTTCTGATTCAGGATTTACATCGTTGTCTTCATTATTGTCTGTCATTTTCTACTTCTCAGATGTTATAAAATTTTGCCAATTACTTAGGCATTCATATCATTTTGCCAATTACCTTGGCATCTACAATATTTTGCCAATTACCTTGGCGGTATAATCCACAAGGGGAATAATCCGCGCATAATCCAGCCTTGTGGGGCCAATGACCCCAATCACGCCCAGTATATTATTTTTACCGTCCATATAGGGGGAAGCGATAACAGAAGAATCGGAAAGGGAAAAGAGTTTATTTTCAGAACCGATAAAAATTCTGACCCCTTCGGCCTCCCGGGCATTCTCCAGAAGGTTCACAAGATCCTTTTTATTCTCCAAATCCTTAAAAAGATGGCGGATGCGTTCCAGATCATTAATTGCCCCCAGATCATCCAGTAATTTTGATTGCCCCCTAATTATCAAATTGCTTTGCGCCGCGTTATCCGAGGCATTTCGATTGCCGCTCCATACGGCCAGTCCTTGTTCCACAACGGATTGTGTCAGGACATCCAATTCGGCTTGCTGATTTTTTAATTCCAGTTCGATCTGCCGTTTTGCTTCGGAAAAAGTTCGCCCGACAAGCCGCGCATTCAGATAATTTCCGGCATGGGTCAAGGCGGTAGGGGTCAGGCCAAGGGGAATATTAATGATGCGGTTTTCCACATCATCGCCCTCGCTCACCATGACCACCAATGCGCGTCCCGGACTTAAAAAAACAAATTCCATATGTTTTAAGGGGGAATCATTTTTGGGCGCAATCACAAGGCTCGCGCATTGGGACAGACCAGATAACAGCGTCGTGGCGCGGGTGAGCATATCTTCTACGTTATTGTCGTTCTCCTGACATTCAACGCGAATATTGGTGCGTTCTTCCTGAGTGAGGTTGCCCATCTCCAGCATGCCATCGACAAAAAGCCTAAGGCCGGTATTTGTTGGTATCCGGCCCGCTGATTTATGGGGCGAGAATATCAAGCCACTATTTTCCAGATCGGACATAACATTACGGATGCTCGCGGGGGACAGGGGATTATTCAGCCTTTGACTGAGCGTGCGGGAACCTACTGGCTCACCTGTGAGGAGATAGGTATCCACAATCTGTCGGAATATGGTCCGCGACCTCTGGTTTAATTCTTCAATCAACATTTTCCTTCAGGATCAAATGCCCTCAGGCTCAAATGTAAGAATTATAAGAGGGAAAATCAATGCATTGAGGAAATTTTCTTTCCTTAAAGCCTGCAACAGGTTAGAAGGGAGCTAGATTGAAAACAGATTTATCAGGAGAGAATATATGCGCCCTTCAGGCCGTACCAATGACCAGCTTCGCACCGTAACCCTTGAAATGGGCTTCTCTAAACATGCCGAAGGATCCTGCCTGATTAAATTTGGCGATACCCATGTATTATGTACGGCAACTCTGGAAGACAAGGCACCGCCATTTCTACGCGATACGGGCAAGGGCTGGGTCACGGCAGAATATGGTATGCTGCCAAGGTCAACCCACAGCCGCATGGGACGCGAAGCGGCGCGGGGCAAGCAATCCGGCCGGACACAGGAAATCCAGAGGCTGATCGGGCGGTCACTGCGTGCGGTTGTTGATATGGAAAAACTGGGAGAGCGTCAGATTCGCCTTGATTGTGACGTTTTGCAGGCGGACGGCGGCACCCGTACGGCGGCGATCACCGGGGCCTATGCGGCCATGGTGCAATGTTTCCAGAAAATGATCGCGGACGGCAAACTGGACAGCCTGCCCATTAAAACGCCGGTGGCGGCGGTATCTTGCGGCATTTATAAGGGGACGCCTGTTCTTGACCTTGACTATGATGAAGATAGCGCCGCAGAAACCGATGCGAATTTTGTCCTGACCGGTGATAATAAAATCGTTGAAATTCAGGGTACAGCAGAAGAAAATCCCTTTACCGAGGAAGAATTTTTGCGGCTGATGCGGTTGGCACGGATCGGTGTTGATCAATTGGTGAAACTTCAAAACAAGGCTTTGGGTCTTTAAAATGCGCAAATTTAACGCAGATAAACTGGTGGTGGCCAGTCATAATGCGGGCAAGGTGCGGGAAATTGCCGCATTGATGCAGCCTTTTGGCGTTAAAACCATTTCTGCGGCTGATCTTGATTTACCGGAACCCGTCGAAGATGGGGACAGCTTTATCGCCAATGCGGAAATTAAGGCAAGAAGCGCGGCAAATTTATCAGGATTGGTGGCTCTTGCCGATGATAGCGGCCTTGTGGTGGGTGCCTTGGGCGGAAAACCCGGCATATATTCGGCAAGATGGGCCTTAAACCCCGAAACCGGCCAGCGTGATTTCGTTTATGGCATGGCCAAGCTTGAAGAAGAATTGCAAAAAGTGCATGGGCCGCGCGAGGCTTATTTTATCTGCGTCTTGACGCTGGCATGGCCGCCCTGCGCGGATTATCCAGAGGGGCATGTTGACTCCTTTGAAGGACGGGTCAATGGCAGGCTGGTCTGGCCCATAAGAGGGGAAAATGGTTTTGGCTATGATCCCATGTTCCAGGCCGATGGCTATGATATTACCTTTGGTGAAATGGCAGCGGCCCGCAAGCATGACATCAGCCATCGGGCAGAGGCTTTTAAAAAACTGATCAAGGCCTGTTTTGAGTAAGAATATTACCATGGGTAATCTGGCCATATATATCCATTGGCCTTTCTGCCTGTCCAAATGCCCTTACTGTGATTTCAACAGTCATGTGCGCGGGGCCATTGATGAGGACATATGGGCGGACGGGCTTATGAAAGAGCTCGACCATTACCGGCAATTGTCGGGGCCCCGAAACATATCAAGCATATTTTTCGGGGGCGGGACGCCATCGCTTATGTCCGCCGGTCTGGTTGAAAAACTGTTGAATAGAATCGCGCAAAACTGGGCCATGGCCCCTGATGTTGAAATCACACTGGAAGCCAATCCAACCAGCGTCGAGGCCGGTAAATTCAGGGATTTTTCAACGGCAGGTATCAATCGATTATCTCTGGGCATTCAGGCCCTGAATGACGCCGATCTTAAAGCTCTGGGCCGCGAGCATAACATGAAAGAAGCTCGGGAAGCTATTGATCTATCACAGAAATATTTTAAAAGATCCAGTTTTGACTTGATCTATACCCGCATGGGGCAAAGCCTTGGTGATTGGGAAAAAGAATTGACAGAGGCTCTGACCATGGCTGTGGGGCATTTGTCGCTCTATCAATTGACCATTGAGCGCGGCACGGCTTTTCACACCGCCCACAGCAAGGGCCGGCTTATTTTGCCCGGCGAGGATTTATCGGCGGATATGTATGATCTGACGCAGGCCATATGTGATGCCCACGGCTTGCCGTCCTATGAAGTTTCCAACCATGCCCGCATGGGGGAGGAAAGCCGCCATAACCTGACTTATTGGCATTATGCTGATTATATCGGCGTTGGCCCCGGCGCCCATGGGCGTTTGGAAACAGACGGTGAAATTTATGGTTTTTGCCAAGACAGAAGTCCGGAAAAATGGCTTGCTAATGCCGTGGCTCAGGGCCATGCCACCGCCCAGAAAGATTTTCTGACGGTGCAGATGAGGGCCGAGGAAATGATCATGATGGGCCTGCGCCTAACCGGCGGTATTGATCTGAAGTCTTTTGAAAAGCGCATTGGTCAGAAAATTGATAAATTTATTAATCAGGCCTATTTACAGAATCTTTTTGAACTGGGTTATATGGAAAAGGGCGTTTATGAATCGGGGTATCATTTACGGGCAACGCCGCAAGGTCGGCCTCTTCTGAATAGTCTTCTGGCTCAAATTCTGGCGCATTAACCTCATTTATAAATAAGGGTAAATCCCGTTCAATGAAGTTTTTCGGCGCGGGGTCGATGATTTTAAATTCTTTCGGCCCCACTTCATAGACGGCAAGGCCCCGCTCAATCAATCCTGCCAGAGAAAAACGGAACAGGCCTTCGATACCTGAGAATCCATTCGCATCTGTGATCGCCTTTCCCGTAAAATCAGGATTTTTCTCATGCCGAACAAGGGTCGCCGCCAAGGCAACCGCGTCATAGGCAAGGGTGATCAGGCGCGGGGCGTTCTGCCCATATGCCCTCTGGTAGCGCCCTAAAAAAATATTGGCGGCGGAATGATCGGGCGCAGCAAACCAGCCGCCATAGAGCTGCGGCTCAAAAAAGAGCATTCTATCGTCCCAAAGTCCGGTGCCAAGGATTTTGATTTTTGCCGGATCTATTTCATAATAGGAGACCCAGGCGGCAAGCGTGGTCAGCATGGCGCCGCCTTCGGGTAATAGAATGGCATCAAATTCAACGCCGCCGATGGTTTCTATATTTTTAAGCTCATCCAGCATTTCCTGCGCCAGATCATCTTCTTCGCCAAGACTTTCCAGAAATTCTATTTCGCGCATATATCTGCCCCGGCGATCATTATATTCGGCAATATTTTTTACGGGTGCCACCAGTTTTCCGCTATCGGCAGGATAATATTCAACAGAAATCAGTTCACGTTCCTGCCGGGTAACGCTTTTGCCAAATATTTCCAATGCGCGGGTACCGTAAGCTGTTTCCGGTACAAGGGCGGCAAATTTGGCGTAACCCTGATCTGAGGCATAGCGGATAACCCGTTCGATCTGTTCTTCCATTCTGAAATTGAGCAGAAAGACACCATTCCCCGCAACGCTATGGTCGCTGGAAAAGCCAAGGACATTAATTCCGGCCTTTTGTGCCATGGGTTTAATGGCCGTTATGGAATGGGAGAATAATGGCCCGATGATAATGTCTGGCTGCTGCTCTAAAAGCTGTGACATGGCCTCTATGGCCCCCTCCGCCGTGCCCTTTGTATCGAAAGGCACCAGAGCAAGCCTTTGGTCACGGGAATCAAATAGCGCCAATGCGGCCGCATTAAAAAGTGCCTTGCCAATGGCCGCATCCGGCCCGGTGAGCGGCAGGAGCAGTCCAAAGCGAATCTCTCTGCGGGCATCACGGACGTCTTCCGCTATATCTTGCGGGCTTTCGACGATTGAGGTCTGCGGCATGTTCGCCGGACTATGAACCATAGGGCCCGCCCCGCCGCCGCAACCTGTTAAGCCAAGGGCTATCAATATTGCCCCTAAATATTTTAGGCTAAAGTATCTCACCAAAAATCGCCTCAAAATAGTTTCTCGTTTTCTGTGTTTTTTTCTTACATAGTCTTTGTAATACACTTATGCTCATATCATAAATAGAAATATGACAAATAAATATGGCAAGGGTATGGTGCGTTGAGTAGAAAAGTCGAAAAAACTAAGAAAACCCTGCCGGGATTATATATTATTTCGACCCCCATTGGTAATCTGGGGGATATGACATACCGGGCGAAGGCTGTCCTTGAACAGGCTGATATCATTGCCTGTGAAGATACCAGAGTGACGGGTAAGCTCTTGGCTTATTTCGAAGTGAAAACGCCGACAATTTCATATCATGACCATAACGAGAAAAAAGTCCTGCCGCAATTACTGGAACGTCTTGAGGCCGGGCAAATCGTGGGGCTGGTCAGTGATGCGGGGACGCCGCTTATATCTGATCCGGGCTATCACCTGGTGAAAGAAGCGCGGGAAGCCGGCCATTTTGTGAGCAGTATTCCCGGGGCGAGCGCGATCCTTGCCGCCTTGACGTCTGCGGGATTGCCCACAGACCGGTTTATGTTTGCCGGATTTTTATCCAATAAGACACAGGCGCGCCGCAAAACGCTGGCGGAACTGGCTTCGGTCAAGGCAACATTGATTTTTTACGAATCCGCCAAACGACTGAAGGACAGCCTTAAAGATATATTTGATGTGCTTGGTGATCGGGAGGCCGCGGTTTGCCGGGAACTGACCAAGTTATTTGAAGAAGTCAGAAGAGGCAGCCTTGCCGAACTTGTGGAACATTATGATCAAAATGACCGGCCAAAGGGTGAAATTGTTATTGTTATTGGCCCCAGAGGCGAAACAGAGGTTACCATAGATAAGCTTGACGACGCCTTGATCAAGGCGCTGGAGAATTTATCGGTGAAAGAGGCGGTGGCGGCGGTTACCTATAGTCTGGGCCTGAAACGAAAGCAAGTATATGAGCGGGCCTTGAAAATATCAGGAAATAAATGACGGTTAAGACGTATCAGAAAAAGAAAAGAGCCTATCTATGGGGGCAGGGCGCCGAATGGCTGGCTATTTTCTTTTTGACTTTGAAGGGCTACCGGATTCTTGCCCGGCGATTTAAATGCAAATCCGGCGAGATCGACCTGATTGCTAAAAAAAGAAACCTGATCTGTTTTATCGAGGTGAAAGCCCGAAAAACAACCCATGATGCTTTATATGCCCTGTCCCATAAGCAGAAGAGGCGTATATCAAAGGCCGCAGAATGGTATATTGCCAAAAATATGACCCCAAATCTAAATTGTGATAATATCTATCGTTTTGATGTGATGGCGGTTGAACCATGGCGCATGCCAACCCATATTACAGATGCTTGGCAGATGGAAATAACGATATGATTGAAAACCGTGAAAATTATGCGGCAGCATTAAAGGCCGTGGGGCGCGGAGATGGTGGTATTACTGACCTCGCCGGCGCGGCGTTATTACTGGCATCATTGGATCGGCCCGGCGTTTCATTGCAAAAATATGACCATCATTTGAAGATATTGGCCCTTGACCTTAAGAGCATGAATATTACCTCGCAGTCAGCGACGCACAGGGCCAGGGCCTTGACCGATGTTCTCTATGCGCGCCACGAATATACTGGAAATAAAGAATTTTATGAGGATTTGCAGAATGCCAACCTCATGTCGGTTATTGATACCAGAAAAGGGCTGCCGGTGTCTTTGAGCATCCTGTATATTCATGCGGCGCGCAGTCAGGGTTGGCACATAGAAGGTTTGAATTTCCCGCAACATTTCCTGATACGGCTTTGCGGCGCATCATCCGCTGCGGCAGGTCAGGTGATTATTGACCCCTTCAATGATGGTAAGATACTGAATGCCAAAGACCTGCGGGAGATGATTCAAGATTTTAAGGGGCTTGAGTATAAAAATCCTGATTTAAGGCCTGAATATTATGAGCCCATTACGGATCGCCAGATATTGGTTCGTCTGCTTGAAAATATTAAAATCAGGTGCCTGAAGGTGAGCGACCTTGGGCAGGCGATAAATATCTTGATGCGCCTTGTTCTGATTGATCCAGAGGATATACAACATCATTATGAGCTGGGCATGTTGCTCGCGCATGTCGGAAGAAATGACCGGGCGCGGGAAAGCCTGACCTATTGCAGGAATAATATTGACAAAATAACACAAAATGACCTTATAGAACAACAGGTTATAAACACATTGCTGGATTTGGACAAACAGGATTTGGAAAGCAAGAGATCCAATGTTTTAAAATTACCAGAAATAGAATGAAGCGCCAGAAATAGAAAGAAGATCGTATGAGTCTTATCGTTGCCCTGCAAATGGATCCCATTGAACTTATTGATATAAACGGCGACAGTAGTTTTGCCTTGGGCCTTGAGGCATCAAGGCGCGGTCATAAATTATTTCATTATGATGTGAATGACCTGTCCTTTCAGGATGGCAGGGTAACGGCTTATGCCCGTGCCTTGACCCTGAGACACGAGCTGGGCAACCATTTTTCTTTTGGCGAAGAGGCCAAAATAGACCTCGGCGAAGAGGCGGATGTGATCCTGATGCGCCAAGACCCTCCCTTTCATATGGGATATATTACGGCAACGCATATTCTGGAGCATATTCATCCAAAAACTCTGGTGGTAAATGATCCGGCGTCGGTGCGAAATGCGCCGGAGAAGATATTTCTGACACGATTTCTGGACCTGATGCCGCCGACATTGATCACGCGCAACAGGCGGGATGTGGAAGAATTCCGCCAAGAGCATAAAGACATTATTGTAAAGCCTTTGTACGGCAACGGCGGCGCAGGCGTTTTCCGAATTCGGCATAATGACCAGAATCTCAACAGTTTGATTGAAATGTTTCAGGAATTTTATCCCGAAGCATTCATTGTGCAGAAATTCCTGCCCGAAGTTGCTCAGGGAGACAAGCGGATTATTCTGGTTGATGGCGAAGCCGTCGGTGCCATAAACCGGGTGCCCTTGGCTGGCGAAGTCCGGTCCAACATGCATGTGGGCGGCGTTGCCCAGAAAACAGAGATGACAGCGCGTGAGATCCAGATTTGCGAAGCTATTGGGCCCACATTGCGCGAATTGGGCCTGTTATTTGTCGGCATTGATGTTATTGGCGATTACTTGACCGAAATTAACGTCACATCCCCCACGGGCATACAGGAAGTCCGCCGTTTCGATGGCACGGATATCGCCAAGATTTTATGGGACGCTATTGAGAGAAAATTATGAATTATCGCTCATCAAAATCAACGACAATCTTTTCGGTCAGCGGATGGGATTGACAGGTCAGGATAAAGCCGGCTTCTACTTCATCCTCTTCCAGAGAATAATTGACGTCCATACTGACTTTGCCCTCGATCAATTTGGCACGGCAGGTACAGCACACGCCGCCTTTGCAGGCAAAGGGAAGGTCCGCGCCCTGTTCAAGGGCTGAATCCAGAATATTATCGCCGGCCATATCAAGGTCAAAATTAAATTCATCGCCGTCCACAATCACGGTCACCTTGCTCATTTTGCCGGCAAGGTCAGATTTCTCATCTTCCGTCCCGGCGCTTGCGCCTTGGGCAACAGAGGGCGAGGTGAATAGTTCAAAATGGATTTTATCTTTGGCTAATCCGCGTTTCTGCAGCGTATCGGACACATCATTGATCATGTCTTCGGGGCCGCAAATATAAACCTCGTCCGCGCCAGAAGAAGGCAGCAGCTTATCCATAACCTCTGCAGCTTTTTCGCCATTAATACGGCCTGAAAATAAATCGATTTCCTGATCTTCACGGGACAGGACATTGATCATATTAAAACGGCTGATATAGCTGTTTTTCAAATCAATCAGGCCTTCCCGAAAGATGATGGATTTCCGGTTTTTATTGCCGTAAACCAACGTGAAAATGCTCTTTGGCTCATAAGCCAGCAGGGTGCGGATAATTGATATTAAGGGGGTAATACCGCTGCCTGCGGCGAAACCGACATAATGTTTTTCATGGGCCTTGTTCAAAGGGGTGAAAAAATTCCCCATAGGCGTCATGACGTCAAGATTATCGCCTTCTTTCAGTTTTTCATTGGCAAAACTGGAAAACAGGCCGCCTTTAATCTTTTTAACCGCCACCCGAAGTTCATTATCAAAAAGACCGCTGCAAATGGAATAGGATCGCCGGGTATCTTCGCCGTCAATGATAGTTTTCAAGGTCAAATACTGGCCGGCATTATATTTATATTCTTCAAGAAGTGCGGGCGGCACATCAAAGGCGATGGACACCGTGTCAGCGGTTTCCTGCCGAATATTTGAAATTGTTAACGAATGAAAGACGGGCATTATTTTTTACCTTGAATTATTGATTTCAGATGCATTTGAAATAGTCGAAAGGCTCCCGGCAGTCAAGGCAACGATATAAGGCCTTGCAGGCTGTGGAGCCAAATTCACTGATTTGTTCACTATTATCAGATTTACACCTTGGACAGGAAATTTTCTTTTGTCCGCCGAATAATACGGCCTTATTCTGGCTTGTTTTTTCTGGTGGTGCAATGCCATAAGCCTCAAGCTTTTCTTTGCCCTGCTGCGTCATCCAGTCCGTGGTCCATGCCGGGGACAACTGAGTGGTGACAATGGGATCCGGATAGCCATGGTTTGTCAGGGTTTCTTTGATTTGTTCTTTGAGCATATACATGGCAGGACAGCCGGAATAGGTCGGGGAAATGACAATTTCCAACTGTCCGTTCTCTGTATCCTTCACATCACGGGCGATGCCAAGGTCAACAATTGACAATACGGGAATCTCAGGGTCCTTGATTTCTTCAAGAATGGCCCAGATCACGGCGGGGTCAAAGTTTTTTTGCGCCTTTGTCACGGGCTCTACCACTCACATCCCGGATAACGGCGCTGCATATATTGCATGTCGGTAATGATATAACCGAAATGCTCCGTATGGCGGCCTTCTGATTTGCTGCCTGATTGCGCCCAGTTATTTGCGGGCACCGACAGGGTGGCCTGATCCAGAATCTGGCTGACCAATTCATCCCAACCCGCTTTTAAGGCGGTTACATCAACGGATATACCGTCTTCGAGCAGCAAATTTTCCGCATCGGTCATGGTGAATAATTCACCGGTATAGGCCCATAGATCATCAACGGACTTTTGCGCGCGGCGGTGACTTTCTTCGGTACCATCCCCAAGGCGGATCAGCCATTCACTGCTAAAACGCAAGTGATAGGTGACTTCTTTCAGGGATTTTGCCCCGATAGCCGCAAGCTCTGCGTCTGTGGATTTTGCCAGCGCGGTAAAAAACAGCTTATTATAGGCGCTCATGAAGAACAGGCGGACGATCGTATCGCCCCAATCCCCATTTGGCACTTCGGCCAGAAGCAGATTGCGAAAATCCTGTTCATCACGAAGGTAAGCAAAATCATCTTCTTTTTTGCCTTCGCCGCCCGCCTTGCCAGCATAGCTATATAATTCGCGGGCCTGACCGATGAGGTCAAGGGCGCAGTTCATCAAGGCCATTTCCATTTCAATGGAGGGCGCGCGGAAACACCATTCGGACATGCGGTGGCCGATGATCAATCCATTATCGCCAATTTGTGCGGCATATTGCACAAGAGCATTTACTTTATTCAGTTCGGTCATTTGATAGTCTCCTGTAATATTTTTTCCTGAAGATTTTAGGAAAATTACATTTTTCCGGCACCCTTGGGGATGTCATAAAAAGTGGGATGGCGGTATATTTTATCGTCCGCAGGCTCAAACAGGCTTTCTTTGTCTTCTGGTTTGGACGCCGTGATTGCGTTGGACGGTACAACCCAGATGCTGATTCCTTCACTGCGGCGGGTATAGACATCACGGGCTGATTCCAGCGCTATTTCTGCATCGCTGGCATGAACGCTGCCGCAATGTTTATGGTCTAATCCCGCTTTGCTGCGGATGAATACTTCCCAAAGGGGCCATTCTTTTTCTGTGGTTTGTTTAGTCATCTTGGAGATCCTTTAAATTTTTTAAACATCCAGCCTGTTATTCAGGCAACTTGTTTCTTCTGTTGCTTTTCGGCATAGGCGGCGGCGGCTTCGCGTACCCAGGCCCCGTCTTCATGGGCTTTGATATGGTTGGCTATGCGTTGTTTGTTGCAGGGGCCGTTGCCGTTAATGACATTACCGAATTCTTCCCAATCTATGGCGCCGTAATCATAATGGCCGCGTTCCTCGTTCCATTTCAGGTCTGGATCGGGCAGGGTAATGCCCAGAAATTCAGCCTGCGGAACTGTGGCATCGATAAATTCCTGACGTAATTGGTCGTTGGATTTTTTCTTGATTTTCCACTTCATGGATTGCGCACTATGGGGCGAATTGGCGTCATTTGGCCCAAACATCATAAGCGAAGGCCACCAGAAACGATTGACGGATTCCTGCAGCATTTCCTTTTGTTCTTTTGTCCCCTTGGAAAGAGTAAGAAGAAGCTCATAGCCTTGACGTTGGTGAAAGCTCTCCTCTTTGCAAATCCTGATCATAGCCCGTGAATAAGGGCCGTAAGAACCGCGGGACAAGGCCACCTGATTGGTGATGGCAGCGCCGTCAACCAGCCAGCCAATCGTGCCCATATCAGCCCATGTGAGGGCCGGATAATTAAAGATGGATGAATATTTCGCTTTTCCGTTTTGAAGCTGTTCGATCATTTCAGCGCGGGAGGTACCTAATGTTTCCGCCGCAGAATAAATATAAAGGCCATGTCCGCCTTCATCTTGAATCTTTGCAAGTAAAATAACTTTGCGGCGCAGGGTTGGCGCGCGAGTCAGCCAGTTGCCTTCCGGCTGCATGCCGATTACTTCTGAATGGGCATGCTGTGACATTTGGCGAACCAGCGTCTTGCGGTAGGCCGCAGGCATCCATTCTTGCGGTTCAATTTTAATGTCATCGTCGATTTTCTGTTGGAAAATCTCTTCCAGCCTTGCTTGCTCTGCCGATGTGGGCTCTGCAATCTTAATGGGCTTTTGTATTGATGTGTCTCCGTACATTGGGGGCCTCTCTCATATTAAAAGGGAATACAGGTTGGTATTTGTTTAATATCTGTAATAATCCCAATATGTAACATAAAATTTATAAAATCAAGAAAAATTGTATCACTTAAGTATATTATTTTTTAAGAGCTTTTTGAACGACAAAAAAATTAAAGAAATCGCAACGTTTATTTTGCTTTTAAACCACCGAAACGTAAGTAAAAATCCGCAGAGGCGACGGGCAGTTTTCCGCTCTCTGTTTCCATGGTTTGGCTGAGGCAATATTCTGATCTTTGCAACAGGAGCTGATATATATCGCGGCATAATTCATAAGCCGCCGTGCCTTCCCAATGATCTGGCATTAGCATGTCCGGCAGCCTTGGGTCGCGGAGTAATATTTTTCGATATTCATGAACCATTAAAATTCGAATGAGCAGGCATTCTTTGGAACTTGGCGCATTCTGGCTCATGTTAAGTGAAGAAAGAACTTTGAGGACAAGGCGGTATTTTTCCAGAAAAATCTGATATTTCTCGCTCAATTCAGCCATATTCCAGCAAGTCTTGACCATCACATCCAAGGCCGCGCCCGCGCTTAAATTATGTGAGGCTTGATCAAGTATGATAACATCTTCCCTGATGCCAAGGGCCGTTAATGTTTGCTCCAGGGGCTGGATATCCGGCATGGGATGCGCCAGAATCCCTTTATTGATTTTGCCAAAGCCAAGCCAGCCTAGTTCTTTAATCACAAGGTCTTTATTAATATTTTTATCATCGGGAAGTATGACAATCGTCCAGCGTTTATGCCAGTCACTGCGCGGCCCGGCATAAATTTGTGGGGTGGCATTTTGAAATCGGCGGCGCCCGGAATTGGTTAGGCTATAGTAGCTTTTTCGGCCTGACTGCTTGGGGCTGATCCAGTTATCCTTATTTAATCTGGAGACAGCGGTACGGATATGACGGCTATTTATGCCTAAGGGTTCCAGCAGATTTATTAAACTGCCCAGCCATAGGCAGCCGCCCCTCAGGGCGATGAGGTCGCCGTAAACCGTAACAATCAATGACCCCACCCTGAGGGGTTGTTGATTCTGAAAATCTTCAATGAGCTTTTCGAGATGCTGCGCAATTGTCATATAATATCTGTTATTTTTTATAGTTAAATATGTCCACCACTTTTGTATCATTTAGGAAGCAGATAAACAATTATTTATACCTTAGGGTTCTTGGTAGAAAATGTTTTTTCAATTTTCAATCTCAGATTCTTTACCGCTTTGGGGGATGAAGAATTACGGGCAATGACAAGATAGGCCACGGGGACGATAAATAAAGTGAAGAAAGTCGCCATAGCCACACCGGATATCACCACAATTCCCAAAACAAAACGTGTTTCAGCACCGGCGCCGCTGCCGATCAGTAAAGCAACAGACCCCATCACAGTTGTGAAAGAGGTCATGATAATCGGCCTGAGCCTTTTACGGGAAGCTTCCAGCAAGGCTTCCATGAATTCAACACCTTGATCACGAAGCTGGTTGGCAAATTCAACAATTAAGATGCCATTTTTGGTTGCAAGACCGACCAGCATAATCAAGCCGATCTGGCTATAGATATTAATAGTTTGCCCGGTGAGATATAACCCAAGCAAAGCGCCGACCATGGCGAATGGTACCGTTAAAAGAATGACAAAAGGATGGCGAAAACTTTCAAATTGTGCGGCTAATACCAGAAAAACGGTGACCAGTGCCATGGCAAATACCAAATAAATAGAATTGCCGGCTTCTTTGAAATCCCTGGATTCCCCCTTTAAATCGAAATTTGCGTGGCTTGGCAACATTTGCCGGCCCGTCTCTTGCAAAAATGTCAAAGCCTGCCCCAGACTATAGCCGTCATTAAGGTTGGCGGTAAGCGTGATTGACCGCATACGATTAAATCTTTTCAAATCAGGCGGGCTCGCGGTTTCTTTCAGACTCACCAGATTTGACAAGGGGATCAATAGGCCTGTCCGGTCGGATCGAACATAAATATTGGTTAAGTCATTTGGCGTTTGATTTTCTGCCTTGGTTCCCTCAAGTATGACCGGATATTCTTCTCCCCGTTGGACATAGGTTGTGACGCGGCGGCTGCCGAGCATGGTTTCAAGTGTCCGGCCGATGGTGGTCACGGATACGCCAAGGTCTGCGGCCCTTGTTGTATCAATATCCACGAGCAATTGAGGCTTGGTCGCCTCATAATCACTGTCGAGACCGACGAGGCCCGGATATTGCCGGCCTTGCTGCATCATGACATCACGCCAACGGGATAATTCAGCATAATCCGTTCCTTGAAGAACAAATTGTACCGGACTGCCGGTGCTGCCCGAAATGCCGCGCGGCATCATGACAAAGGCTCTCACATTAGGGTGTTTGGCGAGCTTGCGCGATAATTCAACGCGAATTTCCTGTGCGGACTGATCTCTCTTGCTCCAATCTTCCAGTTTGATAATACCGATGCCAGAATTAACAGAGGCGGCAACGCCGAAGCTGGGAATGCGGGCGAGTACATTCTCGGCTTTGCCCTCAGAAATAAGGGACATCATGTCATCTTCCACATCATGCATGTGGCGTTTCATATTATTGTAACTGGTGCCTTCCGGGCCCTTGACCATGACAAAGAACCTGCCCTGATCTTCCAGCGGCATGAATTCCGATGGCAGCGTTATGAAGAGAATATAGGAAATGCCCAATACCGGTATTAAGCTTGCGAGGACAAGGACAGGCCTTTTGAAAAGACGCTTTAAAAAGGTAATATACGCCGTTTCAATGGTTTTTAGCCGTTTCATGCCTTGATTGTGGAATTTGTTATTGCCGCCTTCTTTGCGCAATATGCGTGAACATAACATTGGGGTCAGCGTCAGGGCAACTATAGAGGAAAATATCACGGCGGCGGCCATGGCCATGGCAAATTCTGTGAAGAGCCGTCCTGTCTGGCCTTCAATGAAAATGATGGGTACAAAAACCGCCGTAAGAACAAGGGTTGTCGCGATCACCGCAAAGCCGACTTCTCTTGCACCGTAATAAGCCGCGAGCAAGGGCGGCTCCCCCCGGTCAATGCGCCGATAGATATTTTCAAGCACCAATATGGCATCATCCACCACAAGCCCTATGGACAGGATGAGAGCCAGCAAGGTTAATAAATTGATGGAAAAACCGAATAAATTCAGAAGAATGAAGGAGGCGACGATGGATACAGGCACGGTAATGGCCGGAATAAACATGGCGCGCGCACTGCCTAAAAACAGATAAATCACTAAAACCACAAGCAGCATCGCGATGACAAAGGTCTTATATACTTCGTTGATTGACGCTTCAATGAAGGTGGATTGATCCATCATAACCGCAAGGGAAGCTCCGGGTGGCAGGCTTTTGTTTATTTTTGCCATTTCCTTTTTTACGGATCTGGCAACATTGAGTGTATTACCTCTGGATTGTTTGATGATGCCAAGCCCGACCATGAATTCACGGTTTCCGCGCATTTCGCTGCGATAATTTTCCGCGCCAAGCTCTACATTTGCAACATCACCCAGCCGAATTAGATGCCCATCGTCAGCCTGACTGATAACCAATTGTGCAAAATCCTGCGACGACTGATATTTGCGTTTAATTTTTACGGTAAATTCCCGTTCGATGGATTCCACGCGGCCCGCCGGCAGTTCGATATTTTCAGACCTTAGGGCACGCTCCACATCATTTACGGTGACATTACGCGCCGCCAGTTTTTGGCGATCCAGCCAGATACGCATGGCATAGCTGCGGGTGTTGGTTTGAATGCGGGCGACACCATCTATGGATGAAAAACGATCCACGATAAACCGTTTGGCAAAATCACCCAGCTCCAGGGGGGACATTTGATCTGATTTCAGCCTGACCCACATAATGGCCCGGTCATTGGTATCTGCCTTGGTGATTTCTGGCGGGTCGGCTTCTTCTGGCAGATTGTTCAAGAGACGCGATACGCGCTGGCGAACATCATTGGCGGCATCGTCAATGTCACGATTAATCTTAAATTCAATAGTGATGCGGGACCGGCCATCCTGACTGGTTGAGGATATGGTTTTGATGCCCTCTATGCCGCTTATTCTGTCTTCG
>JAJRQU010000186.1 GCA_024280095.1 Alphaproteobacteria bacterium
CCGCTTTGGTGACATCAGGGCTATGGACCATGCCCCCTGCATCATCTTTAAGACGCCGCTTTTATAGCGTTTGTAACCTTCAATAAGGGCCCGCCCATCCCCGCGCGCCAGCGCGAGCGATTTCAGGTCAGAATTTTGCCAGATAACTTTACCGCATATGGCAGAATAATACCCCTCATGTTCCACCACTTCATTAAGGTCATAGCGCGAAACCAGAGATATACTCCCCATGGGATCCGCGTTTTTTTGTAAATTTTGCAGTAAATGATGGTCATGCGCCCCCCGTGACAGACGGTTTGCCATATTTGTTATCACATCATCCGGCGCGTGCATATCGCCTAACGCCCCGATCCAACCACTAATCCCGGTCATAGATACTTCTCTCTAATTTTTATACCAGCACTTCTTTTGGTGCCGGATGTCCCAGAAATGCCGTCGGACTGGCCGACAGGCCATAAGCCCCTGATTGAAATAACACCACATAATCACCGACCTCTGCCACAGGCAATGTCATTTTATCACCCAATCGATCAAGCGGCGTGCATAAACAACCAACAATATTGACCTGTTCCTTTGCCGATCCACCTAATTTATTCCCAATGGCGACAGGGTAATTTTTTCGAATTAATTGCCCAAAATTCCCTGAGGCCGCCAAATGATGATGCATACCGCCGTCAGTGATTAAATATACTTCCCCGCGTGAGGTTTTTTTATCAATGATCTTGGTCACATATATGCCGGCTTCGCCGACCATAAAGCGGCCAAGCTCAATAACAACTTCCGTATCAGGCAGCGTTTCATGAAACTTTTGCAGCAGAACAGATAAACCATCCCCGAGGTTTTTCAGACTGACCGCTTTATCGCCGGGGAAATACGGTATGCCGTAACCGCCGCCGATATTGACTTTTTTCGGGGCGTTCGGGGCGTGCCGAGACAGCGAAGTCGCAAGGGCGAGGGTTTTTTCCTGCGCCTCCAGCAAGCTTTCTTCTTTAAGATTCTGTGATCCGCTAAAAATATGAAAGCCAATAAAATCAAGGCCAAGTTCCGCCAGACGCTTAAGCATATCCGGTACTTGTTCCGCATCGACACCAAATTGTTGCGGCCCGCCGCCCATCTTCATGCCGGATGATTTTAATTCAAAATCCGGATTAACCCGAATGGCGACCTTTGCCTTACGGCCTTGCTGCTTTGCTATACGGGAAATATTTTCCATTTCGCGAGCGGATTCCATATTGATAACAACGCCTGCCGCGATGGCTTGAGACAATTCCTGCTCCGTTTTCCCCGGCCCTGCAAAACTTATCAGCGCGGGATCCATTCCGGTATCCAGCGCGACCGCCATTTCCCCTGTGGAGGCCAAATCCAGACCATCCACAATCCGGCTCAAATGCTGAACCACAGCGGGCATCGGGTTTGCTTTCATGGCATAATGTATTTTAAGATTTGCCGGCAAATATTTACGCATTTCCTTAATGCGGGCCGTGATCAATGCCCTGTCATAAGCATAAAAAGGCGTTGAGCCCACCCGCTCCGCCAACTGGCTGATCTTTATCCCGCCAACGGTCAGCTCGCCTTCATATGGCGGAAAACCAATGATGGGCGCATGTTCAGGTTTTTTCTTTTCCATTTTTTTCGTCATGCCTCTTCTGCTTTTTTTAATTCTGCTGTTATGGCTTTACGATCAACCTTGCCATTGGCATTCTTGGGCAGATGTTTCCATTCTATCACCCTGTGCGGCACCATATAGGACGGCATTTCCGCCCGGCAATAAGCCATAATGCCCTCAATATCCAGATTTCCCTGAGCTTTAGCAGAAGCCACAATCCAGATCGCCTGCCCCAATTGATCATGATCAATCCCGATGGCGGCGATTTCATCCACCATTCCGCTGGCATAAATAATTTCTTCCAATTCCGTCGGGCTGGTGCGAAACCCTGATGTTTTTATCATTTCATCGCGCCGGCCCACAAAATACAGATAGCCATCGGCATCCTTTTTAACCCAATCCCCAGACCATACGGCAATTTCAGGATTTGGCAGGCCAGCCACTTGTCCCGGTGCGGGCTTATATCGCTCATTGGTGCGGGCAGTATCATTCCAATAGCCCAAACCAACCAGGGCGCCCCGGTGAACAAGCTCCCCCTCCTCGCCCACATCACAGATTGTGCCATCTTCTCTCACCACAAGAACCTCTGCATTGGGAATGGCCTTGCCCATAGAACTGGGTATCCTGTCCACTTCGGACGGCGGCAGATAGGTTGAACGGAAGGCTTCCGTCAGGCCATACATCAAATATATATCACTTTTAGGCAATATTTTGCGGAATTTTCGGGTAACCGGAACCGGCATCCGTCCGCCGGTCGTCGCAATATAGCGCAGGGAATTCACCGCCTCTTCCGGCCAATCCAGATCGACCAATTGAACCCACAGAGGCGGCACACAGGTGATACCGGTGATTTTATGCTTCACGGCCTGCCGGATCACATCACGCGGCATAAGGAAATCCATCAAAACCACACTAGCCCCCACGGAAAAGGCCGTGGTCAATTGGCTAAGCCCTGCATCAAAACTTAACGGCAGGACGCTTAAAACCTTATCTTCTGACGTATTTTCCAAATAACTGGCAACACTATCTGCCCCCGCAATCATATTCCGGTGTGACAGGATGACCCCCTTTGGCATCCCGGTACTGCCCGAGGTATAAAGAATAGCCGCCATATCCGCATCGATCACATTATAAACAGGCTTGTCACAACCCCGCCCCTGCGCCAGAAAATCATCATAGCTAACAAGCCTTTGAGCCATCTCATGATCATTGTCAGGCATCTTTCCAGTCAGAATAATCAACGCCAGATCCGGACAGTTTTTTAGCTCATCCTTCAGGGCCAGAAATCTATCGGGGCTGGTCACCAGAAACCTGACGTTGCAGTCTTTCAGGATATAGGCCACCTGACGGGCTTTCAGCCCCGGATTAACCGGCACAAACACCCCGCCTGCATAGGCCGGGCCAAAAATAGACGTCACCGTTTCAAACTGTTTTGGCAAATAACAGGCCACACGGTCGTTTTTACCCATCCCACAGGCAATTAACCCCTGCCCAAAGGCCATGACATCAGCCGAAAATTCACCATAAGTCATTTCCTCTTTTTTGAAAATAACGGCGATTTTCTGTGAAGATTTCCCCACCTGCTTTAAAACAAAGTCTGAAAGATTAGTTGCCATAAGTCGTTAATTCTTTTTTATTATCGGATTTTTCAACAACACTATTGTACAAAAGTTATAAAAATATGAATGATAGATACTATAAGAAAAATATTTTACGAACGACACAAATTATAGTTAATAATACAGCAAGAGAAGAAAAAAATGTTAAAAATATAAAATTTTAAAGTATAAATCCAAGCCATAGAAAAAATGTACGGAATTTATCTTTTTATCAATGTTTGTCTTTCATAAGTTTATCTTGATTGATGCTCTGCTAGTTTGATTTTTAAGGAACAGAATGCTGAATTGGTTTAAAATTTCATATGCTCAAATTGGCTTCTCCGGGACGATTTACTATTTAGCCGATATTATACTAAGAAAAATAAAAATCGGGTCAGTATACCCCTATTGTTTTCTTTCTCAGCCGTTGTCCGCACCCGCTAAAAAACTTCGTTTATCAAAAAATTACATCGTTAGGAAAGTTCAGCCTGACGATCCAAGGCTACTTGAAATGCTGCCATCTTCCATATGTGATTACCGGTTTGAACAAAAGGCCATCTGTATCGGGGCGTTTAAAGAAGAGACACTTACCGCATTATTGTGGTTTACAACCGATGTTTATCATGAAGATGAGGTTCGGGCCGACTTCATTCCGCCCATAGATGCCTGCTGGGATTTTGGCGTTCATATAGAACCAGAATACCGCATGACACGCGCCTTCTCAAACTTGTGGAGCGCAAGCACAGTTATTATGAATGATATGGGGTATAGCAGTTCGCTAAGCAGAATATCAGCCTTCAACCACATTTCATTACATGCCCATATCCGTATGGGGGCTGAATTAATTGCAAAAGCAATATTCATTAATATTGGACCAATACAAATAAGTTTTTCAAATATTAGGCCATTGTTACATATTTCTTTTTTTAAGAACTCTCGTCCAACATTTCACTTTCACAAAAATGACGAGAGCATAACTATATAATGATTTACGTTATCCACATTATTCGTACTTTCATTAACTGTTTTCTTAATGTATAGAAATAGGCTTTGGTAAATATAAAAGACAAAATAAGGCGACTTTTATGACAACAATTAATGACGTTAAAAACATATTAAGAGATACGTTACAGATTGGAGACAGGGCCAACGAACTTCAAAAGGAAACGCCTTTACTGGGCAATATTCCAGAACTGGACTCCATGGCGGTTGCCATGCTGATTACCGCACTCGAAGAGCATTTCGACATTTTTATTGATGATGATGACATCAGCGCGGAAACATTTGAAACTTTTGGAAGTCTATGCGATTTTGTAGAAGAAAAGCTTTCTGAATGAACCGTAAATATGGGGTAGAAAAATCTTAAATCCCTTTTACATACAAAGCAAATCCGGCAATATTTTTGCCCTGTATCATGCGCCGGATGATAAGCTGAATTTTAAAAGAAACATTCTTTTTATTCCGCCCTTTGCGGAAGAATTAAACAGATCCCGCCATATGATAAACCGGCAAGCGCAAGGCTTTGTCAAGGCAGGATACGGCGTTCTTATTCTTGATCTGTTTGGCACAGGAGACAGCGAAGGGACTTTTGGAGAGGCCACCATCGACATTTGGCAGCAAGATATTCTTGCCGCCATTAAATGGTTAAATGAGACATCAAAAAAGCCACCCATCATATGGGCGATGAGAAGCGGCGCACTCATCGCCACCGACCTTGTTCAACAAAATCCGGGCCTGACGGATCAAATGATATTATGGTCGCCCATTGGCAACGGTAAAAAATTCATCAATCAATATTTACGCATAAAATTGGCGGCAGGAATGACGGGAAAGTCTGAGGATTCATATCTCACCCTCAAAGATTTATGGGCCAAGCTGGAATCTGGTCAATGCCTTGAAATAGCGGGTTATGATTTATCGCCTAAGCTCGCCTATGGCTTCACTGAACTATCCCTTGATCAAATAAATCTACCTCACAAAATATCCGTCAAATGGATAGAAATATCCTTGGGAAGCAACGCATCACTTTCCCCTGCTTCTCAAAAAATTATTAATTTATGGAAAGAAAATAATATTGATGTGATGGTTGCTTCTGTGAATGACCCGGTTTTCTGGACATTGCAAGAACCAGAATGGGCTCATGACTATATTGATCAAACCCTGCATCTGCTTGAACAATGAACTGCCCGAATTTTGCCATATAAAACAATCATAAAAAATGCTATTAAAAAATATATTCAACCCTGTTTTAAGGAAAAAATAACAAGGAATAACAATGACATTTATGAAAAAAGCACTTTGCAGCAATATATTCCTCATCATTTTGTCCATGATGATGTCCGTTGTGTCATCTCATGCAGAAGTTGGCCGTAAAACGCCAAGCCATGATGGCACTGTTTCTGCAGGCCCTTATTATAATCCCGCATCAAAAAGTTATTTTGAATTATTACGCCTGCCAAGGTCTGAAAAACAAAATTGGCAAATTGCCTCTAATGCTGCTCAAAAGCGCTCTTATAAGAATACGGCGGGCCGACTGGCCGTTGTTAAGGATCTTGCAACACACCAGTTTATCACCCGAAATTTCAGAGGGGGAAATATATGGATTGGTCTGAAATACTCCTGCCGTTCCGAAACTCTGACCTGGGTCGATGGAACAAAAATAACCGATGCATCTTTCACAGCATGGGCTCCCCAGTGGGCAAGAACACATGTTCGCTGCGGCCCAAAGGGATATATGCCCATCTATTATAGAACAAGTCCGTCAACGGGGGTCTCCGCGAGATGGCAGGCATCGGGTCCTGAGAAATTCTTTCCTCTATATCTGGTGGAATTTCCCACAAATGGTGAGTGACGTTTAATAAAAGGAAAGAAAATTGACAAAGAACCTGTGGACGAAAAGACTTGGAATATTTTTTTCAATATTGATCATTCTATTTCTGGTTACTTATTACCTGATTCTACCCAGATATGCGGCATATATTGATGCCAAAATGAATGGTGCAACAGGTCAGCCCCCTTACAAAGTGACTGAGGCCGCTAAAAAGCTTCATGACAGTCTGATTGTTGCAGACCTGCATGCCGACTTTCTATTATGGAACCGGGACTTTTTAAAAGAACATGATTATGGTCTGGTAGACTTGCCCCGGATGCAAAAGGGCAATCTTTCCCTTCAGGCCTTTACCATCGTCAGCAAAGTGCCAAAAGGTCTGAATATTCATAAAAATACGGCTGAGACCGATCAAATCACCCTTCTTGCCTTTGCCCAGCATTGGCCCTTTAAAAGTCTGTTCAGTTTAAAAGAACGCGCGTTATTTCAAGCTCGGAAACTGCATGATTTTACCGAAAAATCCGGGGATCAATTTGTCATTATCAAAAGCCGCCGCGATCTTGCTGATTTTGTGGATAAGCGAAATACCGGCAAGAAAGTCACCGCAGGTTTCTTGGGGCTAGAGGGCGCGCAAATATTGGAAGGTGATATTGCCAATGTGAAAGTCATGTATGATGCCGGATTTCGCATGATGGCCGCCACCCATTTTTTTGATACGGAGCTTGGCGGTTCTGCACATGGTGTTTCCCTTGGCGGCCTGACAGACTTTGGACGCGAGGTTTTTAAGGAGATGCAGGAACGCGGCATGTTGATTGATATTGCCCATGCCTCGCCGGCCATGATTGATGATATTCTGGCCTTTGCCAGCACGCCAATTGTCTCTTCACACACCGGGGTGCGCGGCACATGCGATAATCAACGCAATTTAAGCGATGATCATATCAAAGGCATCGCAAAATCCGGCGGTGTGGTTGGTATTGGCTTTTGGGAAACCGCCGTCTGTGAAACAAGCGCTGCGGCCATTGTCCGGGCCATTAAATATGTCACTGACCTCGTCGGCATGGATCACGTGGCCCTTGGATCAGATTTTGACGGCGCTATTCAAACCCCCTTTGACAGCGGCGGCATGGCTTTAATTACGCAGGAGCTGTTAAAAGATGGCTTCTCTGAATCCGATATACGGAAGATTATGGGAGAAAATACCATAAGAGTTTTGGGGCAGACTCTGCCGGACTAGACAATCTCTTTACGGCTGCCCGCCTGCTGACCGCAAGATGCCGCTTAATCAAGAGACCTTATCAAATTAACCAGAGAACGATCAAACCGGTCCCGCGACATATCCAGCTCACGCAAGCTGGCTTTAAGCCAAAACTGACCGTGCCTCTTGAACCCGCATGTCCCGGTAATTTGATCTTTACAGCCCTGCTTAATTTCCCGCATTGGCTGAATGATAACCAATGGTGCCTCGCTATACAATTGCTGGCCCCTATATTCCTTCAGATAAAGCATATTATCAGGATCGTCTGATCTGCGCTTTTTATCCCCAAGGGTCTTTCCAATCATCCCGTTGGTCGCATAACCAAATTTCTTCAAGCTTTCGGTGTCTTCATAGCCTGATAAAAACTGACCTTTGAATATATCTCTCCAGTTAAACTTTAGAAGACTATTATCTATATTGCGCTGCACTTCAGGGCTGATCAGAGGTTTGATTTCCTGTTTTTCTTTCCGGGGCCGGATCACTATTCTTAAGGGTTCCCCGGAAACAGAAGAACTTGCTGAAAAACTTATAGAGGGATATATTGACCCTCCAATGATCAGCCCGCCAAACATCAATAGAATTAACATTTTCTCTAAAAATTTTTGCCTATACAAAATTCATCCTACATTCATCATTATTTTGATTATATTAACGTAAAACAATCATTTATAAAAACAAAACATAAATTAAAGTATGACGGGAAGAATTTTGGTTGAGGTTGCATATCTAAAAAATAAGTATTTCTTTAACTTTAATATCCTATAGAATAGGCAATATTTATTTACTTTATTTGAACAATGAGTCTTTATTTGAACAATGAGTCTTTTGACTGACATGCTTTTGACATTACGCACCGCATTTATATTCTTGGTTGGCATAACCTTTCCATCAGTTTATGCCTTTGCCGCTGTCATCAAGTCACCAGACAATCCGGATGGTAACTACGCATTACATCACAGAATAATCATATATCATAACGCTGAAGAATCCCAAAACTCACATAATAATATGGCTAGAAATCGATATATAACTGAGACCATTCTAGGCGCCCCCGCAATCGGATCACCCTCAAAATTTAATAATATTTCCCGACCTGACAATTCTGCAAATCTATTGCCTAAAAGTCAGAGGCTCGATATGCCCTATGCCGCTCTCTCACTTTCCCAGGACAATTTTATACTTGATGATAGCTTCAACAACGACAATACCATATCCACAGAAACATTCCTTGATAGTTTTAAGGATGACCCCAAATTCAGAACCATATATTTCACCTCAAG
>JAJRQU010000187.1 GCA_024280095.1 Alphaproteobacteria bacterium
GACCTGCCGGGGTCTCCCGAGGCCTATTATCAGGAGATTGGCCGGGCCGGACGTGATGGAAAGCCGGCCATCGCCCATATGTTATATGGTATGGATGATATTCGCATGCGGCGGATGTTCATTGATCAGGAAAATTCGTCCGATGATCATAAAAACCGTGGTCATCAGCGGTTAAATGCCTTGCTTTCTTACGCCGAAGCCCCGGAATGCCGCCGGGTTTCCTTGCTGCATTATTTCGGGGATGATGTCAAATTTACCAAATGCGGCAATTGTGACCTATGCGATAACCCGCGAAAAACCGTTGAAGCCACAGAAACAGCTCAGAAATTCATTGCGACGATCAATCAAACCGGCCAGAATTTTGGCGCGGGATATATTATCGATATTTTAACCGGCAAGGAAACAGATCGAACGCGTCAGCTTAATCACGACCGGTTGCCCACATATGGCACCGGCAAAGATTTGGATATTACGGCATGGAAATCATTGGTGCGGCAATTGATGGCGCGAGGGTTCATCATTTCTGATATGCAGTATGGGTCCTTAAAAATTACGGATCATGGCTTTCAACTTCTTAAAGGTGATGCGGCCTTTCGATATCGCCCTGATGCGAAGTTAAAAAAGCTGAAGCGCAAAATAAAAAACAGTGCTAAATCCATTTCAGATTTGCCTGAGGCGGCAGAGGCGTTACTTCAAGCCCTTAAAATTCTTCGATCCGAAATTGCCAAAGAACGATCCGTACCGGCTTATATTATCTTCAGGGATAAGAGCCTCATTGATATGGCATTGAACAAGCCCGTAACCCTTGATCAATTCGGGAATGTTTTTGGTGTCGGCGCAAGCAAATTAAAAGAGTTTGGAGAGAAATTTATGAAAGTTATCAGGGAAAATTCCTGAAATACTCAATAGGGGTTTAGGTAACTCTAAGTGGCAAATATTCATGCCGATTTTTATGATTATGCTTGAGAAATTTCTTAAGTTGATTAAGATGTTTTTAATGAAATCGAGATACGACTATCAGGCTATAATTTTTTATAACATTACAGGATAAACATGATAAATAAACTTTTCATTGCCGCTACGGCAACCATATTACTTTCGACTGGCGCGGCATATGCTTCTGACGAGAGCAAGCCTCAATGGGGTTATACCGGCAAGGCCGGCCCGGAGCATTGGGGAAGCCTGTCGCCTGAATTTGCCACATGCAGCACCGGCAAAGAACAATCACCGATTGATGTTCCGAACGCTGAAGGCGGCGCGGTAAAGACAAATTATAACGATACAAAAGTGAACGTTGTGAATAATGGTCACACGATCCAGCTTAATTATGCCGCAGGAAGTAGCTTGCAATCTGAAGGCGCAGAATATGACCTGTTGCAATTCCATTTCCATTCCCCAAGCGAGCATACCCTTAATGGTAAAAGTTTCCCGCTGGAAGTTCATTTTGTTCATAAAGCCCAAGACGGCACTCTGGCCGTTGTTGGTGTGATGTTTGAAGAAGGTGCTGAAAATGCGGAACTGGCGAAAATCTGGAAAGATATGCCTAAAGCCGCCAATGAGGTTACCACATCGGACGTGACAGTAAACGCCGGAAACCTGCTGCCTGTTGACCAAACCGTCATCAGATATGCGGGATCTTTAACCACGCCGCCTTGTTCTGAAGGTGTTAAATGGCATGTGATGACCTCACCGATCGAAGCTTCAAAAGAACAGGTTGAGAAATTTCTATCAACAGTTCCGGCCAATAACCGGCCTCTTCAGCCTTTGAATGACCGGAGCTTTAAGAAGCATGAGCATAAGCATAGCCATTAAAACCCCAAGGTTTTAAGCTAACTATTTTAAGAGCACGAAGTCATGATATTATTATATCTGCTTCGTGCTTTTTTTTAATTTGATCACACCGCCCTCAAGGGTAATGCGGCGGGATTTATAGAGTTTCCCGATGGCTTTTTTATAGTTGGACTTGCTCACATGAAAAGCCGCATTGATGTCCTCGGGCGAACTTTTGTCCGTCAGACTGGATTGACCGCCATTCGTTTCGAGGTAAGCAACGATTATTTCCGCCAGTTCACCGCGTATTTCAGTACCGACCTTCTGCAGGGTGAGGTTGAGGCGCATATCTTCCCGAAGCTCCCCGATATAGCCCGTCACCTTGTCACCGATTTTGATGGGGCGGGTAATTTCGTTATTATGGATCAGGCCAATATGACTGCCGTTGATCACGGCTTTATAGCCGAGTTCACTGCGGCTTGCGATTAATAGCTCCACCTCTTGCCGGGCTTTGAAATCACCCTCATTCTGTTCGTTCAAATGCCGGCTGAGCAGGGAGCTTGCCGCTATTCGGCCCGTTACATCAAGATAAAGATAAACCACGTAAGACCGCCCCACATCCATGGGAACGCGCTGTTCTTTAAACGGCACCAAAAGGTCTTTCATCAGACCCCAATCCAGAAAGGAGCCAAATTCGCTTTTCTCAACAACAGGCAGATACGCGCATTGACCTACTTCGGCGGCGGGAATGATGGTGGTGGCAATGGGCCGGTCTTCTGAATCCAGATAAAGGAAAATAGTCAGCGTTGCGCCAACCTCCCACGCCGCCGTATCTTCTGGCAGGTAGCGTTCAGGCAGTAGAATTTCTTCCTGACATAGATCGTCTATATTTTGTCCAAGATAGACACCAAAGTCCACATGTTTCAGGACGACCAGAGAATGGGTTTTGCCAATTTCAAGCATCAGATTTTATCACGCCTTAAAGAGATGAGTTTCAAAGATATGCTTCTATAGAAAAAAAAGAATATTGTCGATAGCCGCGACAACCGCAACCAATGGCCTATATTGGTTTAATTGGTAATCAGTTGATTTTAAAAGTAAAATTGATAGACTATATTATTCTGAAATTTGCGAAATCTAAGATGCGAGATTTCATGGCAGTGGCAAAAGAAAAAAATAATGACCATTAATGAATTTATAACGGGGTTTCTCGGGGCAAGTGCCATCGAAATGATTGCCTCGGCGGCGGGCTTTATATGCGTTTTTCTGCTGATCCGGCGGAATATCTGGTCTTGGGGTTTTGGCCTGTTGCAGGTGAGCTTGTTTGTGTGGGTATTTTATCAGAGCAAGCTTTATTCGGATGCTTTATTACATGTTTTCTATATCGGATTTCAATTTTACGGCTGGTGGAACTGGATGCGTCATAAAGACATCAAATCCGAGCTGATTATCGTACGGACAACGGGGCGGGATGTTTTGCTATGGTCTGCGGTCAGTCTCTGCGCGGCTGTGGTATTGGGTTTCGTTATGGATGAATATACCGATGCGTCTTTTGCTTATGCCGATGCATTTACAACCGCAACCAGCCTTGTTGCCCAATTCCTGCTTACCCGTCGACATTTGCTGAATTGGTTATTCTGGATTGCGGTGGATATTGTCGCCATCGTGATTTATTTTCAAAAGGGCCTTTATCCAACATCCTTGCTCTATGTTACCTTTTTGATCATGTGTTGTATCGGTCAATATAGTTGGTGGAAACAGCATAAGAGACAAATTCGCGGCTCAACCCCGGAAGACGCAAACCATAGTCTTGTTTAAGATATGTTTTTGGGTATAAGCTATGACTTCAACAAAGAATGGATTTAGCGCAAGATGCCAGATAAAAATTTGAAAGAAACTTCCTTGAGATATCATCGGGAGCCGACCCCCGGAAAGCTGGAGATAACCCCGACAACGCCCTTGTCAAATCAGCGGGATCTGGCCCGGGCCTATTCGCCGGGCGTCGCCTTTGCTTGTGAGGCCATCGTGGAAAATGCGGAGGCGGTTAATGAGATGACCATTCGCGGTAATCTCGTTGGGGTTGTCACTAACGGTACGGCGGTATTGGGCCTTGGCAATATCGGCCCACTCGCCTCAAAACCGGTAATGGAAGGTAAGGCGGTTCTGTTCAAGAAATTTGCAGGCATCAATGTTTTTGATATTGAAATTGATCAGAATGACCCGGAAAAGCTCATTGAAGTCATCGCGGCGTTAGAACCTACGTTCGGCGCGATAAATTTAGAAGATATCAAGGCACCGGAATGTTTCATTGTGGAAAAAGCCTTGAAAGAACGTATGAATATTCCGGTATTTCATGATGATCAGCACGGCACGGCCATTGTGGTTGGGGCGGCGGTTTATAATGGCCTTCGTATTGTGGATAAAAAAATTGCCGATGTGAAGGTCGTTGCCACGGGCGGCGGGGCGGCATCACTTGCCTGTCTTGACTTACTCGTCAGTATGGGGCTGACCCGCGCTAATGTCAGCCTCGTGGATATTGACGGTGTGGTTTATGAGGGCCGCACGAAGGGCATGGACCCCTATAAAGCAAAATATGCCATAAAAACCGACAAACGCACTTTGGCGGATGTCATTGACGGGGCTGATATTTTTCTTGGACTTTCGGCTCCGGGCATATTAAAGCCGGATATGGTCGGGCGTATGGCCGCGAAGCCGTTCATTCTGGCCCTGGCCAATCCGACGCCGGAAATATTACCGGAAGACGTTCGCAAAGTGCGCAGTGATGCCATCATCGCCACCGGAAGATCCGATTTTCCCAATCAGGTCAATAATGTGTTGTGTTTTCCATTTATCTTCAGGGGGGCGCTGGACGTGGGGGCCACCACTATAAACGAAGAGATGAAACATGCCTGCGTTAAGGCGATCGCCGATTTGGCTTTTAAGGAATCCTCGGAACAGGTGGCGAATGCCTATCAGGGCGAAGTGCTGAAATTTGGCCCGGAATATATCATTCCGAAACCGCTTGACCCGCGCCTCATTCTCGAAATTGCCCCCGCAGTGGCGCAGGCTGCCATGGATAGCGGCGTTGCAAAGCGGCCTTTGAAGGATATTGAGGCCTATAAAGAAAAACTGAGCAGCTTTGTGTTTAAATCCAGTATTCTGCTCCAGCCCGTGATTGAACAAGCTAAGAAAAACCCCAAGCGCATTATTTTTGCCGAGGGGGAGAATGAAAGTGTTCTGCTTGCCGTTCAGGCATTGGCGGATGAAAAAATGGGTATGCCAACCCTTGTCGGGCGGCCTGTGGTGGTCGAACAGAAAATTGAAAAACTTGGGCTTCGGCTGGTTAAAGGCCGGGACTATGACCTGATTAATCCGCAAAAGGACGACAGATACCGGCTTTATTGGCAGGAGTATCATGATCTGGTTTGTCGGCGCGGGGTATCAAAAGAAGCCGCACGAACCATTGTGCGTACCAATACCACGGTAATTGCCGCCCTGGCCCTGCGGATGGGCGATGCAGATGCCATGATTTGCGGGACATACGGGCGATTTGATTTTCATGTAAAATATATTATCGATATTATTGGCCAGAAAAATGCCAACCATAA
>JAJRQU010000188.1 GCA_024280095.1 Alphaproteobacteria bacterium
AACCGGTGATTTTTGCCATGGAGATCAAGTGACTTTTGCGGATTTATGTCTGGTGCCGCAGGTTTATAATGCCCGGCGGTTTAACTGTCCTATGGCGGGGTTTCCCAATATCACCCGTATTGTGGATAAGTGCAATAAGCAGGAAGCCTTCCTTCAGGCCCTGCCAGAAAATCAGGAGGATGCCACATGAAAAATCTCTTCAATATTTCCGGGAAAATTGCCGTGGTCACCGGTGGATCGCGCGGCATTGGGGCCATGATTGCGGCGGGGTATGTGGAAAATGGCGTTAAAACCTATATTTGTTCCCGCAATATTGAACAGGCAGAAGAAACCGCAAAAATATTGTCAGAAAAGGGCATATGTATCGCCCTGCAAGCAGATTTGGCCACAAGCGAGGGTATTGAAAAATTTGTCACTGAAATTTCTGATCGCGAGGAAAAGATTGATATTCTGGTCAATAATGCCGGCGCCGTCTGGGCCGCGCCGATTGATGATTTTCCCGAAAGTGGCTGGGATAAGGTTATGGATATAAATGTGAAATCAGTCTTTTTCCTGACGCAGAAATTCCTGCCCCTGCTGCGGGCCGCAGCCACAGATAAAAATCTGGCCCGTATTATCAATATCGCCTCGGTTGACGGCCTGTCGGTGCCCCGCTTTGAAACCTATAGCTATTCCGCCAGCAAAGCCGCCGTTATCCATATGACCAAGGTGCTGGCCAAGCGGTTAGCGCGTGATAAAATCACCGTGAATGCCATTGCGCCGGGGGCATTCCCCAGTGAAATGACCAAAGTGGTTTTGCAAGACCATAAACAAATGATGCTCGATCAGGTGCCTTTGGGCCGTATTGGCGAGGCCGAAGACATGGCTGCCGCCGCCATTTATCTTGCCTGCCCCGCCAGCAGTTATGTCACGGGGATTACCCTGACCGTTGATGGCGGTTGGGCCAGCACTATGTGACTATAATCGGTCAATGATACTAGCGATAGCATCCAGACTGGAATGGCCCAGTTTGCGGCTGCGACGCGGTGACCAGCCGGTTTCCGGATTTGGTGTATCTATCGTATCTTTAAAGGGCATCTCAAGGGTCATGGAAACGGCCTGATACCGGTAGGCCAGCTGATTGGTTCCTACGGTCATATTTGCGGTGCCAGCGGCAGCTTTGGGATAGCCTTTTTCGGTCTGAAAGTCTGGATTAACCTGCATCAGGCACCGTTGATATTCATAGGCAAGATCAAGGCGGGCAATATCTATATCAGGAATACCCTCAAAACAGGCGATAAAATTATAAGGCAGGGCCTCATCGCCGTGCACATCAAGGACAAGGTCAATCCCCGTTTCATCCATTTTACCGCGCACGTAAAAAACTTCGGGACAATTCTCAACCGAGGGATTTTCCCACGCGCGGTTTAAATTTACGCCGGCTGCATTGGTGCGCAGATGGCCGCGCCGGCTGCCATCCGGATTCATATTGGGCACCACATAAAAAACTGCCTTTTCCAGAAGGCTTCGGCTGAGGGCGTCTTCATGATCCAATAGTCTTTCAAGGAAGCCCTCCACAAACCATTCGGCCATAGTCTCTCCCGGATGTTGGCGCGCGATGACCCAAATGACTTTTTTGCCGACCGCCATTTCCCCGATGGTCAGCAAGTCCAGATCCTGCCCATCGAGGGTTTCACCAATGGCGTTAAGATGGACGCGCTCATCTTTTGCGGCCTGAGAGATTAAATCATGGTGACGTTCCATGCTATAGGGCGCAAAATAGGCGTAATATACGCTGTCGCTTTCCGGAATATGCTGAATGGTAATCTCGCCGTCATGGTAAATCGTGCTGACCCGGAACCATTCTTCGCGATCATAAGAGGCGACGGCCTGATAATTTTCCCAGCCATCCGGATAGGCGGCACCAGCGGCATTTTCAAGGGTCATGGCGCAGAGCTGGCCCTTGGCCCCGCTGAGGCGGAAATAAAACCACTGGTAAAAATCTGAATTATGGTCCTTGCGAATGCGTAGCCGGATATTGCCCGTATTCCCCGCCTCAATGACCTCTATATTACCCGCATCAAAGTTGCTGCTGATTTTAACCATTACGCTATTCCTATAATTTGGCCCTGTTGTTTGACCCTGCCATTTTATTTCCATTTCTATCCGGTCTTTATATGGTGGTTTAAGGGGGCTGTAAATTACTTGCAAAATAAAAACACATTGGCGGTTTATCTGAAGGCGACAAAAAGAGATCATAAGAACATACCGTGAATATGATAAATAATATTTCTGTGAAGGGCAATTCCGTAGAATATTCTGCTTTTCTTTAATGATGGCCTTAACAAATGATGACAGATGATTTCTTTTCTGCCAGACTGCACAACTTTATAACATAATGATAAAAAATATGAATAGTTAAGGGGACAATCATGTCTGATACCGCAATGGCTTCCAAAGCCGCGCCCGAAGAATTTCTTGGTCATCCAAAAGGGTTGTTTGTTTTATTCTTCACAGAAATGTGGGAACGTTTTAGTTACTATGGTATGCGGGGGTTGCTGATATTTTATCTGACCCAGCATTTCCTGTTTTCCGATCAAAAAAGCTACGCCATTTACGGGGCATATACCGCGCTGGTCTATCTTGCGCCTGTATTGGGCGGCGC
>JAJRQU010000189.1 GCA_024280095.1 Alphaproteobacteria bacterium
CCGTATGCGCGCAGAAGGTATCGTGGCGACACGCAGGGAAAGTCAGCAGATTTTCTACCGCATTAAAGACGCGCGCGTGGCGCGGATGTTACGGCTGACCTATGATCTGTTTTATCTGGAAAATCAGAACGAGGTGCTGGACACACCTTCATCAGCCAGTGTCATCATTTTTCCGCAAGCCTGCGTTGGTTGTGAACAGATGGCCTAGGCCTGTTTATTGCGGTGTGTTTTTCTTTGACATAATGTTATGAAAAAATATAAACTGCCCCCATAAAATAATTTATTGGGGGTGTCATGTTTCGTTGCTTTTTTTTCATATTATATCTTTTTTCAATCGCCCCTGCAGCCGCCTACGCGCAGGCGAAGCAGTCCATCTCTGCCGAGGCCTTTGGCCAGTTGCCGAGTTTTAGTCAGGTTAAGATGTCCCCGGATGGCAAGAGAATTGCTTCTTTACAGAATTTTCAAGGCCGGTTGGTCTTGGTGACGCAAAGTTTTGAGGGTTCTGATGGCCAAAAACTTTTCCTTTCGAGTTTTAATAATCTGGATATTGATGGCTTTAGCTGGGTAAATAATACGCGGCTTATCATTCATCTTGGCCTTGACCAAGTGGAGGGCTTTACCCGTTTTCGCCTCACCCGTATGATTGCCATGAACTGGGATAAAAGTGATCAAAAGCTGCTCCTGAAACGAAACATGGGTTCGCAGTTTCACAGGGTCGTAAGTCTGTTGCCCGATGATCCAGATCATATATTGGTGGCTGTTGATAAAACGGTTGCAAATCATCCCGATGTTTTTAAGGTGAATATCCATAGCGGTAAAATGAAGCGTCATGTAAAGTCCCGCGCTCTGGTTCGGGAATGGAAAGCCGATGGCAAGGGCATCGTTAGATATGGTATGGGGAAAATTAAAAATAAAAACCGCGTGATATTCCGCAATAGCGCCGATGACAACTGGCGCACGCTTATCAGATATGATGTGATCAAGGATGACGTCCCCTTTAATATGGCAGGGTTCAGCGATATTCCCCATATCATATATGTCTCCAAACTTAACGAAGAGGGGCGCAGGGCCTTTTATCGTTACGATACCGAAACAGAGGAATTTCTTGATGTGGTTGCCAGTCATGAAAAGGTGGATATCTCAAATTTAATCCTTAATAAAAAGGGCGAGATCACGGGCTACACATATTGGGATGAATTTCCGGTCACCGTCTATAAAAATGAATTTTATCAATCCCTGCAACGAATGCTGGGAAAAAATTTCCCGGATCATCAAGTGACGTTTTTGACAAAAAGCAAAGATGAGCGGAAGTTCATTCTGAAAGTTTCAGGGCCTGATTTGCCGGGCCATCTGTATTATCTTAATCTTTTTACCAAGGAACTTTATAAATTTGCCGATAGCCATTTATCTGTGGATACGGAAAAACTATCGGACATGGAAATCACGCAATATAAAGCCCGCGACGGGCTGACAATCCCGGCCTATATTTCCTTTCCGAAAGGCATGGACAGTGAAACCGCCAAAAATCTGCCCATGGTCATTATGCCGCACGGGGGGCCTTTTGCCCGGGATTATTATGGGTATGATAGCTGGGTGCAGTTTCTGACCACGCGGGGCTATGGGGTGCTTCAAATGAATTATCGCGGTTCTGAGGGTTATGGCACGGCGTTTGAACGTAAGGGCTATCATGAATGGGGCCGCAAAATGCTGGAAGACATTAATGATGGTACAAAATGGGTCATTCAGCAGGGATACGCCGACCCATCCCGCATATGTATCATGGGCGGCAGTTACGGCGGTTATGCCGCCTTGCAGGCCGTGGTGAAAGACCAAAGCCTGTATAAATGTTCCATTGCCTTTGCGCCGGTGACCGATGTTTTGAGAATGTTGATCGATGGGAAGAATTTTCTTGATTACCGGCGGCACCAATTTTACGTGCGCAATGATGATTTAAGCGCCCGCGAAATTTCCCCGATTAATCATACGGAGAAATTTGATCTGCCTATATTACTTATTCATGGCACAGAAGACAGAGCGGTTCCCTATAAACATGGTAAGAGATTTGCCCGGAAAATGAAGAAAAAGCGAAAAGATATCAGGTTTGTCACCCTAAAGGACGGGGATCATTATCTAAGCAATGAGAAAAACCGCATAAAATTCTTCTCAGAAGTCGAAAAATTTCTTGAGAAGAATTTATGAAAATACAGGGAAAAGGTGAAGTAGTTGATCATTACAGGAAAAGAAATATGCAAATTTATCATCGTTGTTTTTGGTGTAATTACCGCTGTACTGTTACCTGCGCTCGCCCAATCTAAGCCGTCCATCTCTGCCGAGGCCTTTGGCCAGTTGCCGAGTTTTAAGAGCTTGAAACTGTCGCCCGAGGGAAATCGCATGGCTTCTTTGCGTAATTATAAGGGTAAAACAACACTTATTACTCAAAGCATGGATCCATCCGAAAAAGGCCAATGGCATGCTATTGCCCTGGATGGGGCGGAATATAATTGGTTTAGATGGCTTACTAATGATAGGCTTGCCGTTAGTGTCCGCATGCCTGTGAATGAAAATGGCGTGAAATATATCACGACGAGATTACTTGCCCTTGATTGGAATAAGAAAAACCCCATAAATCTCGTTAAAACGCAAAGGCGAATAGGGGCGAATGTAAAAACCCGGACAATGTCACAGTTTCAGGATAAAGTGGTCAGTTTCCTGCCTGATGATCCAGATCATATTTTATTAGCCCTTGATCATGACCGGATGAACCATCCGTTTGTCTATAAAGTTAATATTCATAACGGTAAAAGAAATATCCATGTGAGAATTGCCTCTAAAATTGATGGTTGGATGGCGGATAAAAAGGGCGTGGTGAGAATAGGTTTTGGGGGTCATAAAACCAACAGCCGGATTATTTATCGGGAATCCAAAGAGGCATCATGGCAGAAAATTGCCAATTATGATGCCGTTAAAGATGACGCGCCCTTTCATCCGGTAGGCTTTAGCGCAGACCCAAAAGTGATTTATGTGTCGGCAACGGCGCAAAATGGTTTTGAAGCCATATTTGGTTATAATGTTGAAACAGAAGAATTTGTGGAGAATATAGCCCATCAAGAGGGGGCTGACGTTACCGATTTTTATCAGGATGACGTGGGAAATATCCTTGGTTATCGATATTATGATGATAAATCGCATATTGTGAATCTTGATCGTTTATGGCAACGCATAGGAAATATGACAGCAAAGTTTTTCCCGGGTCAGCAAGCGACAATCGTGTCACAGAGCAAAGACAAGAAAAAATTTATCATCAAGGTAAGCGCCGCCGTTATCCCCGGGGATTATTATTTCCTGGATTTAAATACAAATAAAATTGATTGGTTTTCAGAGGCCTATTCAGGCCTTGATGTTGAAAAATTATCGCCCATGACGTCCGTAAGTTATAAGGCGCGGGATGGCCTTGAAATACCGGCCTTTCTGTCGCTCCCCATCGGTAAAAATGCTCAAAAAAGATTGCCGACTGTCATCATGCCGCACGGGGGCCCCTTTGCCCGTGATCAATATGGCTATGATTATTGGGTGCAGTTTCTGACCACAAGGGGCTATGCGGTTCTTCAAATGAATTATCGTGGTTCCACCGGATATGGCGCGGCTTTCAAGGAACTGGGCGAAAAAGAATGGGGCGGAAAGATGCTCGATGATATAAATGACGGCGCAAAATGGATGATCACGCAGGGCTATGCCGACCCCAGCCGTCTGTGTATCATGGGCGGCAGTTATGGGGGGTATGCGGCCTTGCAATCTTTGGTAAAAGAACCTGGCCTCTATAAATGCGCGGTGGCCATGGCACCGGTTACCAGTATGCTCAGGCTATATAACGACTTTAAGAAATTTAAAGATTTAAGGGAGAAATATATGCCATATATCCGAAGCGAAGAAGATTCGCTTTCCGATATATCTCCTGTTAATAATATTGATAAAATCAATGTACCTATTTTACTTGTCCACGGCACAGAGGATCGAAGCGTTGACTATAGGCACGGTGAATCATTCGCAAAAAAGATGAAACAGCAAAAGAAAGACATCCGTTTCATCACATTAAAGGACGGCGATCATTATCTGAGCCTGCAAAAACACCGCATTAAGTTCCTGCGGGAAGTCGAAAAATTTCTTGAGAAGAATTTATAGGGGCAATTGTGCGATAAGTAATAGCCTGATCCACATGGCAAGGACGATAGCCAGGCCGCAGGAAAAAATCAACAAGCGGTGATAGATATTATTGTAGGTGGTATGGATGAAGGCCTGAAGGAACCGGAAACCCAGAAAGCTATAGGCCAGATAGACAAAAATGACATCATCAAGACCCAAGGCAAGGATGGCGGCACAGACCGCATAGAATAAGACGGGAACTTCATACAGGTTGGCCCAGTGGCGCGTTGCTTTTTGCATATAGCTTGGCGGAGTATCGTTATTATATTCCTTGAAATAGCTGGGTTTAATATCGCCGGAACTCACGGCTTTCTTGCGGCTTGTAATCATTATGGATGAATAAAGTAAGGTGAAAATAGCCAATAGGCCCATAGGGAAAATAACGCTCATTTGTCGGCTCCTCCTGATAAGTGACAGGTAAGCTTAGCAAAAAAAACTGTAAAAGGGAAAAAGGTTTGGCTTTAGGCCTATTGAGGGCTAACCTTAAGATCATAAGATCATAAGAGCGTAATAGTGAGGCAATATAATATATGACTGGTTTCATCTGCCCCAGTCATTAGTTGCAATACCGGAAGGGCTTAGTATTACGTTAGCGAAACGAAATATTTTTGTCAGTGTCAGGGGGGATAGTATTCGGGTAGCGCCCCATGTTTATAATGACCGGGATGATGTGGAAAAACTATTTTCCGCGCTAGAGGAATTTCGATGATCAAAGGATTATTCGGCAAGAGTGAAAAGGTGAATGTGGAAATAGAACGCAAATTTCTTATCCTGTCACGTCCCGAGGGGAAACCTGAGCGTATCCATAGGATACGGCAAGGCTATATTGCCCGCGAAGGCGGTAATATGGTGCGTATTCGCCAGCAGGATGACCGCTATATCCTGTCCGTTAAAACGCCGGCCAAAGGCATCGGTCGTTACGAAATCGAAACAAATATAAATGCCGATGAAGCCAAAGTGCTTTTTGCGGCCTGCGCCCAGAAGCCGATCGAAAAAATCCGTGAAATCTACCCCATCGGAGATCATATTTGGGAAGTGGATATTTTTGAAGGCGCGAACAAGGGACTGATCGTTGCGGAGGTGGAACTATCGTCGGAACAGGAAAAAATCACTTTGCCAGACTGGATTGGCCCCGAAGTTACCGGCTTCCAAAAATTCTATAATGCCAACCTATCCATAAGTCCCTTCAAAGGCTGGGGCGTGAGCTATGGGGATCTTGTTGTCCGAATGGGCGGCGCTTAAGAAGTCTGAAAATTCGTCTCTATCACGGCGTTTTTTCTGTTGTTTTTACATCAGTTCATATAAATAAGAGCGATTGAAAAGGGCCTGCCTGCCGCGTCCCATATTTTAGGGCGGCAGGCCTGTATTTGAAGAGGTTATTTATGTACGAAGTGATGCAAACCAGAATTTCTAAACTGGTTCACACAACAGCATTTGAAATATTTATCATTATCGTGATCGTTA
>JAJRQU010000190.1 GCA_024280095.1 Alphaproteobacteria bacterium
GCGATCTTGCCAACTGGTCTACGGGGGCCAAGGGTGCCATTCCTGCGGTTGGCGGGGCCATGGATTTGGTGGCGGGCGTTAAAACCATATTTGTCATCAGTCAGCATACAACCAAAAACGGTGCGGCGAAACTTGTCGAAAAATGCAGCTATCCTTTAACGGGCAAGCAGGTTGTCACCCGCATTTTTTCCGACCTTGCGATTATCGACGTTACGCCCGAAGGATTTCGCGTGCGGGAGTTAGCCCCCGGCATTAGTTTTGAAGAGGTCTGCGCAAAAACAGACGCGCCATTATTGCCCCTTGAGGAGACGTAAAATGCTCATCAGGTCAAGCCCCAAAAGTGCCGCGTTATTTGAGCGGGCAAAAAAAATTCTTCCCGGCGGGGTGAGCCGTAATACTTTGTTGCGGGGCGCTCATCCGCTTTATGTTGCCCGGGGGAAGGGCTGCAAGGTTACGGATATTGACGGGGTGGAACGCATAGACTTTGCCAATAATATGGCATCTCATATTCACGGGCATAGCTTTGGCCCGATTGTTGAGGCGGTGAGCGAACAGTTGCAGCTTGGCACAGCCTTTACCATGGCGACCGAGGCAGAGGTGCGCTACGGGGAGCATCTCTGCGCGCGTGGCGCAAATTTTGACAAGGTGCGTTTTGTCAATTCAGGTACGGAAGCGGTGATGGCGGGCATGAAAGCTGCGCGTGCCTTCACGGGCCGCCCCAAAATTGCCAAGGTCGAAGGCAGCTATCACGGGGCCTATGATTATGCCGAGGTCAGTCAGGCACCGCTGCCGGAAAATTGGGGCGCGCAAATGCGGCCCAATGCGGTGGCGCTGGCACAGGGTACGCCGCAAGCCGTGCTGGAAGATATGATCATCATCCCGTTTAATGATCCAGAGGCGGCGATAAAGATTCTGAATGAACATGAGAGGCAAATAGCCTGTGTCCTGATCGATCCGATCCCGCACCGTATCGGTATGGTTCCCGCCGCCGAAGGTTTTATCGCGGCGCTGCGCAAGTGGACTTTGAAGAATGGGGCCTTGTTGATGTTCGATGAAGTCATTACTTTCCGCACGGAGGTTGGCGGCATGCAGGCACGGTTTGATATTTCCCCTGACCTGACATCACTCGGTAAAATGATTGGCGGCGGTTTTCCGGTTGGGGCTTTGGCGGGCCGCGATGAGGTGATGGGCGTTTTTATTGATGGTCGTCTGCCCCATTCCGGCACCTTTTCCGCAAATCCCATCACCATGACGGCGGGGCGGGTTGCCATGGAATTTTTTGATGCGCAAGCCACTTTGCGTCTGAATCAGCTTGGGAAATATGTCGAAGAAAGTTTGAAGTCGGTCATTAAAATTGCGGATGTTCCAGCTTGCGTGACCGGCACGGGATCTTTATTTCGCCTGCATCTGAAAGCGGATCCGCCAAAGAATTACCGGGAAGTACATCCCACAATGCGCGAGAAAAAGGCGATGAGTGCCCTGATTGACCGCCTGTATGATGAAGGTATTATGATGATCCATACGGGGGCTTTAGCATTATCCACCCCCATGGGTCCTGCTGAAATAGACAGGCTTTCAGAAGCCCTTCTTAAATCATTGCGTTCGGTAAAAGAATTGTTGGGAAGTAACCCCGCATAAAAACCGCATCCCTTAAATATCGTCAAATAAGCCCGCCTCGTCATAGATCACGCGGTCGTTATAGCCGCTGAACCATATGGCGTCCGGATTGCGGCCAAGGATCGTGATTTTTCCGCGATCCGGCGCATCCGCCGCGCCGCGCAAAAGCTTCAGGATAACCACACCATTCTCACCGCCTTTGATGCCGGGGGCGGGTTTGTTGCTGACCGCCGCAACCTCGGTCTTGCCTTTGTAATGGGTGATGGACAGGCGGGCATGGGTTTCAACGCCGGAAAGGCCCTTTTGCGACTCATTAAGAATCCGCCAAGCTTCTTCGATCGGCACGTTAAAGGCCTTGTGACCAATGATATCGCGCCCGCAAAAGAAATAATGATTTTCAACTTTATTGCGCTTTAATTCCCGCTGCATAATACGCAAGGCATCGGGGTCATCATTGATATCTTTTAGAATTGGTGCCTGATTATCAACGGTGATCCAGTCCCTCTGGCCGAGCGCCAATACGGCTTTCTTTGTGCTGTCAAGCCACTCAAGGCCCCCTCCGGGAATGTCAATATAGCTGCCATCCTTGTTTTTCTTCAGGAATTCGTCGGGATGGTTAAAATGAATCATGATCCGCAACTTTACTTCGGGATAGGCGATGTGGAATTTATCCAGCATATCAAAGAAAGTGACATCAAAGCGATCGGGATAGAAGGCCAGTTCCTTGGTGCCAATGCGTATGGATTCTATGCCGGCCTCTGACAATGCTGCCAGCCATGCGGCTACATTTCTATTGGCAAGAACCAATGGATCGCCGCCGGACATGAGGATTTCCCGCAATCTTTCCCGGCCTGTGACGGGGTGGCGTCCGCCGTTCTGGGCAACGATATTGTTATGATCTTTGATATAGGCCACAATCTCGGGAATTTGCGCCATACCCTTCGGGGCCATGGTGCCATCGGGGCGCGCCACTTCTTTCTTGGCAATCAGCTCCTCACGGTAACAAAAACGACAATGGGCGGAACAGGTGCCGACCACATAAATCAATCCAAGTTCATATTTATGGATTAGTCCTTCGACGGGGCTGTAATCCATTTGTTTGCCGGGATCGGCGGAGCCATCCAGATCATAGGTTTCTTTTGGGCTGGCCTTTACCAGAACCTGCATGGGAAGGCTGTTTTTGGCCTGATTAAAATAATGGCGGGTGATTTTCACCGGCATGCGGGCTTCCACGTCAAGTCCTGTGCCTTTTAAATCCTCCAGCGCCTGAAGCTCTTCCGGGGAATAGAAATCTTTCATATCTTCGGGAACTTTGCCTTGGGTAAATTTCTTGATTCCGGCAATGATCTGACGATCATATTTCGCATTCTCAATAGATTTTAGAAATTCCGTCTCTCGATCTGTAGGCCCATAGCTATTTTTTTTAACAGAAGCTGGTTGGACATTCATGTGATTTTCCTTTTATGACACGTCTATAATGGCATCGTTGGTGAATTTATTTGCTCTAAAATAGCTTATGATGCTACCTTTAAGCAAACGACAGTTCATCACAAAGACATGAGTTTTGGTAATAGATATGTTAGGTCAAAGACGCCTTATCCCCAGCACGAGTATGTTGATGGCTTTTGAAGCCGCCGCCCGAAAGGGAAGCTTCACAGCCGCCGCGCGGGAACTTAGTCTGACGCAGGGGGCGGTAAGCCGCCAAGTGAGCGCGTTAGAGGCGCAGCTGAATGTCATGCTTTTTCAGCGGGTTCGAAAATCCATTATATTGACAGATGTCGGCAAGCTTTACGCGCAGGAAATTGCGGTTGCCTTAAAGGCGGTTCGCAATGCCTCCCTGAATGCCATGCGGGATCAGCAGGGCGGCATATTAAATCTTGCCATATTGCCAACCTTCGGGACACGGTGGTTAATGCCGAGATTCCCAAGTTTTTTAAAACGTAACCCCAAAATAACGGTTAATTTCTCCAGCAAACTATCGCCTTTTGATTTTAACAGTGAAAATATTCATGCGGCCATTCATTTTGGCCTGCCCGATTGGCCAGATGCGGATAGCTGTTATTTGATGGGGGAGGAAGCCATCCCCGTATGTGCCCAGTCTCTTATGGATTCTGGCCAGTCCCTTATCGGTTCCGAAAGGATAAAAACCCCGCAGGACATTGCTTTGCTGCCGTTGCTTAATCTGGAAACCCGGCCCCATGCCTGGGCGGATTGGTTTGCTCAAAATGACGCGGCGGCACCTATGGGCGGCGGCATGGTTTTTGAACAGTTCGCTTTGGTGACACAGGCCGCCATTGCGGGATTGGGGGCCGCGTTATTGCCTAAATTCCTCATTGAAACAGAGCTTGAAAGGGGTGAATTGGTACAACTTCTTGACCTGCCGCTTAAGGGAAAGGCGGGGTATTATTTGGTGACGCCGACCCACAATTCAACATTTATGCCGATCATTGCGCTGAGAGAATGGCTGCTCGAACAGTTTCAGGATGGAGCGGCGCACCCAAAGAAAAGCCCGTCTTCTGTTTAGTCTTTACAAGGTCATATGTTTAGACATAGATTACGGGGAAAAATAGGAGAATATATCTTGTATAAATCAATAGCATTAATAACGGGTTTTTTGACATTAGTCTTTTTATCAACGGCAGCCTTTGCCCAGACCAAAGTGAACTTCACAAATATCGCGCCGCCTGACGGCAATATTATTATTGGCGTATATGAAGGCGGCGATTTTGGCAAGTTTGCGGGTTCTTTGAACGCCCAAACAAATGGCGGGCTTGTTCATGCGATAAAGGCCTCAAAATTTGATGGCAAAGCCATGAGCGCCAAGATTGTTACAGCGCCTATGGGGTCAAATTACAACCAAATACTGCTTGTCGGCCTTGGGGATAAAGAGGCCGGTTTGAGCGACCTTGAATGGCAGAATGTTGGCGGCAATGCCGTACAAAAGGCGGTTGATGCCTTTACAACGGTGCCGGCCATGCATTTTGATATTCCTGCCGAGGCCTTGGCCCAGCTTGCTTTTGGCGCAAAATTGGGCAGTTATTATTTTGATAAATATTATACAGAAAAAGACCGGTTAAAAAGCCAGAAAACCCTTACCTTCGTGAGCGATAATCATGGGGATGCAGAGAAGATATTTTCGGCAGAATTGGACCCTGTTGCCAATGCAATGTGGTTCACGCGCGATGTTTCAAATGAACCTGCCAATGTGATTTACCCTGAATCTTTTGTGAAGAGATGGCGCGGTCATTTCAAAAACATGAAGAATATCAAAATAAAAGTCATTGATGAAAAGGAAATGCAAAAGCTTGGTATGGGCGCATTATATGGTGTGGGCCGCGGCAGCCAGCGTCCTCCCCGTATGATGATTGTCGAATATTGGGGCGCTGACAAGGGCGCAGAACCTGTTGTGATTGTTGGCAAGGGCATCACCTTTGACACGGGCGGCATAAGTTTAAAAAACCCGCCTAAAATGTGGAATATGAAGTTTGATATGTCCGGCGCGGCCAGCACTATGGGAACTATTCACGCCTTGGCCGGACGCGGCGCGAAGGTAAATGTGGTTGGTATCGCCGCCCTTGCGGAAAATATGCCGAGTTCAAAGGCCCAAAGGCCGGGGGATGTCGTGACGTCCATGTCGGGTAAAACCATTCAAATTCGCTCCACAGACGCCGAAGGGCGGTTGGTTCTGGCGGATGGCCTTTATTATGGTGATACCATGTATAACCCGCCCTTGCTGGTGAATCTGGCCACGCTTACCGGCTCTGCAAGCCGCGCGTTGGGGGCGGATTATGCCGCCCTGTTTTCGCGTCATGACGCCTTGGCAGATAAATTGATCGCGGTGGGCAAGAAAACCGGTGACGCGCTGTGGCGCCTCCCTTTAAATGCCAACCATTTTAAGGCTATTGAAAATAATGTCGCGGATGTGATGAATTCCGGCCCGGATGCCCCCGGCGCGAGCGCAGGTGCGGCTTTTCTGGCCAGTTTTGTACGAGAAAGCACAAATTGGGCACATTTGGATATTGCCGGGATTGCTTACTCTGACAAATCAACGCCAACGAAAGCCTCTCCCGGTTCACGGGCCTTTGGTGTTAGGCTATTGAATGCCTATATCAAAGAGCATTATGAAGGAAAATAAGGCCCCTGTTATCGAAACTATAAGAAGATAAATTTTTTTTAATAAATCTCATAGCTGGATTTCATATGATATTCTTAATTTGACCCTATTGATGAAAATACAGGAGATTAAAATGAGAATTCATAAACTTAGCTCAGGCTTTGCTGTCGTATTGCTTTTCTCAGCCGGCGCCATGGCGGCTCCCACGGAGAAAGCCGGACAAAAGATTGTCAAAGAGGATAAAGAGGATTTTTGTATTTCCCGGATGGGTCAGGCGTTTCCCGCACCAAACATGGTGCCTGAAATACATCATTTTAAAAGCCATAGAATGTTGCCCCATAAAATGTTGTCAAAGAGTGATTTTAAAAATATCATTTCAAACAAAAAGGCAATGGAAACGGCGGAAAAATATGCCAAGGGTAAGGCCATGTCCGTCAATTTTATGGCCTTCGGTGCACCAAGCTATATGGTGAATGTCGTCACCAAAAATGGCTTTAAAAACATTAGGATAGCCGCCGATACCGGCAAAATCATCGGCCCAAAGAAAAGCCCCGGCGCGGCTATTTATGATGCTCTGCGCGGCAAGGGTGATAATAAACTTAAATTCGATCTACAGGCCGCTATGGATAAGGCCAAAAGGGAAGTCAAAGGCCGCGTTGCCAGTGCCAACCTGATAGCTGAACCTGGAAATATGACCTATAGTATCGTCATTGATACGGAAAAAGGCGGCAGTAAGACTGTCTTGATTAGTGGCAGCACCGGCAATATTATCGCTGTTCATGATGCCCAGAATATGAATATGAATATGAACATGCCCTTTACGACGCCCGGTATGCCTCATATGATGCGTGAAGGCCCAATGAGTATGGGTCATAATCAAGGATTTAGCATGGGGTCGGTTGGCCTTAAAGCCTCTAAAATGACACGTATGGACGGGAAAATGACACGTATGGACGGGCCCAAAGATCAAGAAATTGCCATATCCAAGGCTATATTCGAGGAGTGTGAATAACCTTGCAACTGTTATTGATCGAAGATGAAATTGAGGTGGCTGACTTTATCAAACAAAGTCTTGAAGAGGTCGGCCATACCGTCTGTCATCTTGATAATGGCCGCGATGGGCTTACCCAGGCGTTGGCAAACAGTTTTGATGTTTTGATCGTTGATCGTATGCTGCCTGAATTGGATGGCCTGAAAGTGGTGAAGGCCATAAGGGCCACCGGCAATCAGACGCCTGTGTTATTCTTAAGTGCGTTGGGTCAGGTTGATGAACGGGTAAAAGGCCTTAAGGCCGGCGCCGATGATTATCTCACCAAACCTTTTGCCTTCAGCGAGCTTATGGCCCGGCTTGAAGCTTTGTCACGTCGTCCCCCTCACGTGCAAAGCGAAATTACCGAACTTGTTATCGGATCTTTGACAATGGATCTGTTAAGCCGCAAGGTTTTCCGTGATGACAGGGAAATTACCCTTCAGGGCAAAGAGTTTAACCTGTTGGAGCAATTATTGCGTAATCAAGGCCGGGTCATGACCCGCACCATGCTGCTGGAAAATGTCTGGGGCTATCATTTTGATACCGGCACCAACGTCATTGATGTTCATATGAGTAATTTACGCAAAAAAATTGATCCGCCGGGCAGTTCGCCCATGCTTCATACGGTCAGAGGGGCCGGTTATAAAATTGAAGCGGCAGCCTGATGAAACAGCGTTTTTCTCTCATAAAAAGCTATATAGGCCGGCTGATATTGATTTATGGTTTGGCGGTTATTCTGGCTCTTGGGGCGTTATTTTATTTTCGCGATACGTTGGCCACCCTGCAAGTGGACAGTTATGCCAAACCATTGGTCAACCGTGAAGTGAGTTATTTCAGGTCGGTTTATGAAAAGCGGGGCCTGAGAGACCTTATAGAAATATTAGAAGATTATAGAGGCCAGCCAGAACGCGGCTTTGATTATGCCTTGATCAAAGATGCCGCGCTGATTTCGGGAAGCAAAGGTCTTTTCGCACCCCGGCCAATGATATTTGGGCAACCATTCCCGTTTTTTGAAATGCACAGCTTTAAGGGCCCCGAGAATATACTGGCTCCTGAAAATATATTGCCCCATGATTTTATACAGAGCAGAGAAAACAACAGTTCCGGCGATGGATTTATAGAGATGTTGCCGTCGCCGGGCGGCCCGCCTGAATTTCTGGAATTTTCTGAAATAATAACAATGCCCAATGACATCGTTGGTCCTTTCAATTTCATGGGACAGAATCATATTCTCATAGAATCCGTACATTTGGGTGAGGGGGTAATGTTAATGGCGGCATTTGATACACGCAGCTTTGAAAATCCGAGCGTGTTTCTCAATCGTATTCTAATAGGGCTATGCCTGTTGATCATTGCGGGCTTCATCACCACGACATTCATAGGCTGGAAAATCCATACCCGCCTCAGCGGGATTAATAAAACCGCGAGCGATATACTGCAACATAATGATTTAAGCCGCCGTATTCCGGCGGGGTCTGGCGGCAGTGAATTTGATTTGCTCAGCCGAAATCTTAACGATATGCTTGAGGGTATCGAACAGAAACTGGAAGATATGCGCCAGCTCAGCAATAATATTGCCCATGATCTGCGGACTCCGTTGACGATTTTGCGTAACCGGCTCGAGACATTGGGCAAAAACGTAAATACGACAGAAGATGAGAGGGAAAAAGCCCTCCTTCATATGGATGGTATTCTGGAGACATTCAATGCCATCCTGCGCATCAGTAATCTTGAGAGTGGGTCGGCGCAGCTTCACAAAGAAAATATCAATCTGCCGGAGATGATACAGGATGTCATCGATCTATATGCACCTCTGGCCATGAAAAAAAAGCAGGCGCTTGGGCATGAGCTTGATGATCTCGTCATATATGCGGATCGTAATCTCTTGTTTCAGGCTTTGGCAAATATCATTGATAATGCCGTTAAATATACGCCCGAAAGCGGAAAAATTATGATTTCCGCAGAAGAAAAGCCCCTTAGCCTTGAAATATACATTGATGACACGGGCACCGGCATTCCGGCGGATAAGCTGGATAAGGTGCTTACCCGCTATGAACGGCTGGATCACAGCCGCACCACCAGTGGCCACGGTCTGGGCTTAAGCTTGGTAAAAGCAATAATGGATGCCCATAATGGCCAGCTCAACCTGACAAACCATGCCGGCGGACTAAGAGTAAACCTCAGTTTCACCCGCCCGCACCGAACTTAATAAGTCTTCTAATAATTACCCAAACTTAAGGGACGAGGACGATGGGAATACCGGCGGTGTGGGCAAGGGAGTTAGCAACACTGCCAAGCAGAAGGTCGGCGACTTTCGAGCGGCCGCGCCGGCCAACAAAAATCATATTTGCCCGTTTTTTCTTGGCCTGCTCCTTGATCACTTCGGTTGGGTGACCCCAGAATAATTCGGCTTTCATTTCAACGCCGCTATTTTCAAATTTTGCCATCAGGGGATCAAGAATACTTTCCCGTTCCATGGCCTCCTGCGCTGTTGTATCCTCTGGCGGGGCAGAAAGTTCTGTCACATAAAGCGGCTGATATTTTGACCATTGAGCCGCCGTGACAAAATGAACCGCCGCATCTGTTTTTTGCGCAAGAGTGATGGCCCGCGCCGCCGCTCTGTCGCTCCATTCACTGCCATCTACTGCAACCAAATACACAATCTTGCCCATCATTTCCTCCTATGGTTATTGAGCCAGAGTAATATGTCCTTCGTATGCCAAGAACATACATATAATGTAAGACTAACAATTTTTTTTACAAGTATTAATGGTAAATATTTGATGGTCCATATTTTGCGTCTTACAGATGGGATTGACCGTTATGAATGGCGTGGGGGGCAAGGAAACTCTCGCCGTTCTCTTGCCAGCGGCTGACGGATACGCCAAAGAAACAGGACAGATTTTTATCGCTTAATATCTGTGCTGGCGGGCCTTGGTCGATTACTTGACCCTCATGTAATAAAATAAGCCTGTCACAGGTGCGCGCCGCAAGTCCAAGATCATGGAGAACCACAAGCACCGCCCCGCCTGCCGTCGCATGGGCTTTCAGAATATCCATTACCTGCAATTGATGGAAAGGATCAAGAGAGGCGACCGGCTCATCCGCCAAAATATACGCCGCCCCGCTGGCCAGCGTTCGGGCCAAAAGAACCCGCGCCCGCTCGCCGCCCGACAGGGTTGTTGCCGTTCGCTCTTTCAAATGCAGGCAATCGGTGATGGTCAGGGCGCGTTCTATTGCGCCATGGTCTTCGGGCTGAAGATTTTGCCACGGGCCAAGGTGAGGAATCCGGCCAAGGGCGACGAGCCGCTCCACAGTCAACGGCCAATGCAGCGGGGCCCCTTGCGCCGCATAGGCCAGCCAGCGCGCGCGCTCTTTCAGGCTCATTGTGGCTAAGTCTTGTCCCTTCAACGTTACCCTGCCGGAACTGGGTTTATTCAACCCTAAAACGCTTTTAAGAAAACAGCTTTTGCCTGCGCCGTTAGGGCCGATCATGCCGACCATTTCGCCCGGATTGACGGCGGCGGAGACATCTTTCAGTATCTGCGTGCCGCCAAGGGTCAGGTTAAGGTTATTGATCAGAAGGCCTGTCATCTCATTTCCCTGCGGGTATGAAAGATGATGTATAAAAAGCAAGGCGCGCCCACAAGGGCCGTCACCACGCCAAGGCGCAGCGGCGATCCGGCAACCGGCAACCGGGTCAATATATCGGCAAAGGTAAGCAACAAGGCCCCCATCAAGGCACTGGGGATCAAAATCGCGCCGGGCTCCCGGCTGATCAGGGCGCGGACAATATGGGGCACAACAAGGCCGATAAATCCAATAGCCCCGCAGATGGATACCGCCGCCCCGACGCTGAGCGCGGCACCGATGATGATACGAAGCTTGAGCCACTTCAGGTTGATGCCCATGGTTTGGGCGACCTCTTCGCCAACGCTTAAGGCATTAAGCCCTTGCCCTGTGCCGATCATCATGGCCCAGCCGATGAGGATGAAGGGGCCCGCCATCCACAGATCATTCATCGTGCGATTTTCCAGTGACCCCAGCATCCACATCACCATGTCCCGAATGGTCATGGGATTGGCAGACAGATTCATAACAAGAGAGATCAGGGCGGTTGCCAGAGAGCTGATGCCAATGCCCACAAGGATCAGCATCAGAACACTGCTGTCGCGCGTGGTCACCAACAGCAGAATAAGCGTCGCGAGCAAGGCGCCGGACATGGCAAAAAGCGGCACCGAAAATGCCCATGTTGCGGCCAGCCCCAAATGAATGGCAATGACAGCGCCAAGGGCGGCACTGGCCGAGACACCAATGATGCCGGGGTCTGCCAGTGGATTACGCAGCACGCCTTGCAAGGCGGCGCCGGCAAGACCGAGCGTGGCCCCGACCAGCATGCCAAGAATGACCCGGGGCAGGCGCAATTCAAACAGGATCATCGATATGGGATCATCTGCGGGGGCCGTCAGTCCCGCCCAGATGTCGGCACCGCCAAGGCTCACGCGGCCAAAGCTTAAAGAGATTAATCCTGCCGCAATCAGGGCGAGAATGAACAGGCTATAGCTGAGGATATTATTCATGGGTTGTCCCTTGACCTATGGTCAGCATATGGGACGGCCTTTGCGCGATCAAGCCTTTTCCCGCAGCCTCGGCGCGCAAGCGTTCCGCTGCATCGACCATGAAAAGTCCATTACAGGACACATAACGTCCGGGCAAAAAAATCGCGGGTATATCATGCAGCATTCGAGTGAAAACCCCGTGGCGGGCTTTGCTCCAGACAGACTGGGTTTTAAGGTTGGTATCAAAGAAACTGGCGATGAAAATATCCGGTGGGTCGATGAGAAGATCTTCCATGGGCAGCGGTTGCCAGCCGGTAATTTTTCGCGCGGCAGCATAGGATTGAAATCCGGCAAGCTGGATGACGTCATCCATGATTGTATCGCTGCCCGCCGTATAGCCGGATGGGGTAACATAGGCCGCTCGAAGATCCAGTTTCGGGAGGGCCCGCAAGGCCGCAAGACGCCTTTTATAGTCATTTATCAAAGCTTCCGCACGTTTTTCCTGTGCAAAACTCTGTCCGGCGAGGGTGATATTTTTTATCACAACATCAGGATCACTGCCAAAGTGCGTTTCAAATAACCTGATGCCCCGGCGTTGCATTAATTCCGGCATTTTGGCATGGGCCTGCCAGCTTTGCACGACCACATCGGGCTGCAGGTAGAGCAGTTCATCCACGGTGCTGTAAAATTTAGGCAGGCCTGCGGCACGGCTCTTAAAAAAAGAATGCGCGCTATCGGCCGCCATGGACAAGGCCATGATCTGGTTTGGGTCGACCAGAGCCAGAACATATTGATCCGCGCAATAATCCAAAGAAATAATTTTTGGGGAAATAATTTTTGGTTTATCGGTTTTTGATATATCTGAGGCGTGAGCTGGAGATGGTAGAACCATCTCCAAACCTATCAGGCCCAAACCCATCAGGGCAAAAGAGAGCCATTGTAATGGCTCAAATTTGACTCGCCATATCATTAAAAACGGGTCCGAAGGCCAACATAAGCCGACCGGTCGGCCGTGCCAAATCCGGCGACCTGCTGATATTCCTTATTAAGCAAGTTATCCAGACGGCCATAGACCTGTATCCTGTCATTGATATCATAGGAAACCCGAAAATCCACCCGAACCCATCCGTCAATTTCAACATTTCCGAAATCAAGCTCTTTGCCATTATAGGTGGCCGACAAGCTTGCCGTATAGTTTGCTTTTGGTGTCCAGAATACCGCGCCATAAACTTCGTGTTTGGGCTCACGAAGGCGGCGTTCCCCCGTATCGCGGTTAATGGCATCTGTCAGGGTATAATTACTCTTGAGGCTGATGTTTTCTGCGATATCGGCGTCCAGCGTAATTTCAATACCCTTGGATTGTGACCGGCCTAAATTTTGATAGCCGCCGGCAAAGGTGAAAATAATGGCATTTTCAGAATTCTGGCGGAAAATCGCGGCACTTAATGTGAGCTTGCCCTCAAACAAGGATTGTTCGACGCCAATTTCAATGGACTCCGCTTCTTCCGGTTGCAGGCCTGCGGTGGGTTCTGTCAAGCCACAGAAACCGCAGATATAGGTCAGTTGAAAAATACTGGGGGCTTTAAAGCCCTCTGACCAATTGGCCAGGATGCGGGTGCCGGTTTCTTCTATTGTATAGGAGCCGGTGACCCGTCCGGTTAATTCTGATCCAAAAGTTTCATGATCATCGAACCTCATACCGCCGGTCAGGACCAATCCTTTGACTTGGGTAAAGGCAACTTCGCCCAGAAGGCTGTTAATGGCGAAACTATTGGGGTCAATGGTGACCGCCTTGGTTTCTTCGCGCTGAGCGCCCGCTGTAATCGTCCAGCCTGATACAGGGGTATAGACGCCAAGATAGTCAATATTGACCCGCGTGCCTTCTGCTGTAAAGCTTCCCACGCCATTGGCTTCATTGCGGCGGTCAATCGTGGAATATTCAACGGAAATCGTATTTACAAAACGATCGTCCAGAAGGTTCAAATTAGCGCGGCCGGCAATCATAAATTCATCAAAATAGGCCACCATATCACCATCAACGGGGCCAAAATTATCGAATTCGCTGCGATTGTCCGAATAGCGTGTGATAATCTCACCGTTAAATATATCTGTTGGCCGGAAGGTGACCTTACTGGATAATGTGAAGGCCTTATAGGCATCAGTTTCTATATTGCCATCATTCTCGTCTGCGGCAGATATGCCATCAGTGCTGATCCCGCTGACGGCGACATTAAACCCAAGTTTTTGCGTTCCGCCAAACATATTGGCCCCGCCGCGAAAGCTGTTATAGGAGCCATATTCACCAAAAATATTGCCGCCAAATCCCTCAGCGCCTGTTTTGGTTATAACATTGATCACCCCGCCAATAGCATCCGAACCATAAAGGACGGACTGGGGGCCGCGCAAGACTTCTATGCGGGCGATATTATAAGGATCAAGCCCGGCGAAATCATAGCCATTCCCCGGCGATGACGGATCATTCAATTGTACGCCGTCGACGAGAATAACGGTATTCCCACTGCCCGCGCCGCGAATGGAGACGGACGCCACGCCGCCAAAAGAACCGCTCTGCGCAATGGATACGCCCGGCACATCGGCCAAGGCGTCAAGGACATAGCTATATTGACCGCGTTCAATATCCACATCGGAAATGACCGATATGCTTGTGCCGATTTCTGATAAGGGTTGCTGGCGGCGATTGGCCGTTACGATAACTTCTTCCATTGTATCCTGGCTGACGTTAATGTCATCAGCGTGGGATAGAGACGTAAGAGCGGTTGTTGAAAGAAAACTAGCGGTTAGTGATAAAAGGATTATCTTCATGATAGTACCCATAGTTTGCCCGCTTTGGGGCGTTAAAAACGAACGGGGGGGTATCTGATTAATAATCCGACAACCTCCGCGCATGACAAGGCTATCGCCAGCACGGAAGCTCCGCTCTGCCCGGTTGTACCGAGCGTCAGAAAGGCGAAAAAATGGCAGGTCTCCTGGCTTGTGAATATGACGCCTTAACTCGGCCTTCCCGGTTTCCCAGTGACTTTTGAGCTTGCTCTTCACTTACAGTTACGGACATAGCTGCGGTTTTAATCTTTTAAAATCTATAGATTGCACCGCATTCCCTTTTCACCCTAAGCGTAAACTTAAGGCACCATCTACCGGCCTTTCTAAAGTAAAAATTTTCATAAATCAATAGATGCAGAAATTTAAATTTACCAGACTGCGCCCCGTTCAAGAAAATCTTCCCGCCCCATAACGTGAACTTGAAAGGGAGGGTGAGACAGGAGGAGCGCAGCGACGACTTAGCGACCAAGCGGGAGCGCAGCCCCCAGCGGCGCTTGAGCGTAATCCAAAGAACCAGAAGGAGCCAACAGCGACGACTTAGCGACCAAGCGGGAGTGCAGCCTTTAGCGGAATCTAAATAAATAGGAGCCCCGCCCCCGCGTAATCCAAAAAGAATAAACTCAAGCCCCGCCGCGAAAGGCTAAAACGACGGGCAGGCGGGCCGCACGCAAGGCCGGGAAGAAGCCGCCGATCAGGCCAATGGCGAGCGCCAATATTATACCATCCTGAAAAAGGTCAGCACTCATATGGAAAGAAAAGACGACTTGGGTAAAGTTGCCGCCTAATGTTGATGTGGTTAAGCCATCCATAAATATATAGGCGGCGAGCGTCCCGATAACACCGCCAATGAGGGACAATATCAATGATTCCGTCAATGTTCCGAAAAAGGCTGAAATATTGCTAAAACCAATCGCGCGCAGGGTGGCTATTTCCCGCTCTCTATCCGCAACCGAGGTATACATTGTATTCAGCGCGCCGGCCAAAGCCCCAAGGCTCATGACAATACTTAATATCCAGCCGAGATTAACCATGCCGTTAAGCGCTTCGCCCTGTTCCTTAAAATAATCAATTTCTGTCTGCACATCCAGAATAAGGCGCGGGTCTTGCTTGACAGCCTTTAGCATGCCCTCAATATTTCCCGGTTCTTCCAGAAGGACACGGATCGTTTGAAAGCTGTTACCGCGCCGGAATTGGCTCTGCAAGGTTCGGGCATCGGCCCATAATTCACTTTCAAAGGCTGAGCCGCCTGTGCTGAAAATACCAACGACAGTCCATTCCGATTTACCGAACTTAACGGTTGTGCCCAAGTCAAAACCGGAAAATTCCCTTAAAATCGCCGTTCCGACAATAATCTCATTGCGGCCCGGTTCAAACCTGCGGCCTTCGACTATTTCAAAATTGCCGCGCAGGTCAACGCCGACTGTCGCGATGCCGCGCATGGGCAGATTGGCTTTTGTCTGTGTCGTGCGCTTTATGCCGTCTACCACCACATATAATTCTGCGGAATAAATCGGATTTCCGTCTGCATTCTTTGCGATGCCCGGCGCTGTTGTAATGATGTTTA
>JAJRQU010000191.1 GCA_024280095.1 Alphaproteobacteria bacterium
AAAGTCACCTTAAAAGCCGACCTTAAGCGCGGGTCTTTCTATTGGGTTACAAATGTTAATGCCGATAACGAAGAAGAAGCCGAAATCGCGGCGGAACATCTTTTCATGGCAGAAATAGAAAATGCCGCAGACTGGAATTTTTCCGATAGCGACATTGAGGCCACCTAACCAAAAATCATATGGCCGCTTTGGCTATTCTTTATCCGGTGACCAGCCTGTGGCCCATAGGGATGCCGGAATAATTTCAGGCGGCACGCCATTCGCGTGAAACCATGAATCCACCACATAATGCCCCGGCCCTTTTATAATTTTATCTATATCAATCCCGGGATCAATCTCATGAATAGTGGCCGTATTATGCGGCCAGCGGTCAATGAAATACCCCCGGCGCAGGGGCTGCCCCAAGCTATGGAATTTAATCAGTCCGGCTTTTCGCATCAAAAAAAGATATGTGCTGCTGTTATAGGCTTCATCAATACAGTCCATTTGATCGCGGGTCGAAAAATTGATAATCTGCGCCCCGGCATCATCATTGGCCGTATCCGTCTTGGGGCCTATGATCCTTTCAAACAAGCCGACGGCCTTTTTGATAAGCGCCCTTTCCTGCGCCGCATTCTCGGCAGGCTTTTCAAACACCTGGGTGATTTGCTGCCATTCCTGTTCGCTGATACCTGTCCTTAAATAATATCGGCAGCCATAACCTTTGCAAACACCAAAATCCTCTTTGACGATGGGAATATCCTTATAGTTTTGTATAAGTTTTCGCGATGCGGGGCTGCCGCAGGCTGCCGTCATCATGACCAGAAACACGACCAAACCGGCTCTTATCATATCTGTTGCTCCTGAGCTAACATACCGTTCAAATAATGTCCGGCCACTCTTTCATGCCACGGCACCTTATGATCTTTTGCATGAAACCCCACATGGCCGCCGTCGTCTGTAATTAAAAGACTAATCGCGCCGTCCACTGACCACGCCCTGTTCTGATAGTCTCCCACAGGTATCCAGGGATCATTTTGCGCGTGAATAAGCAGAGTAGGCACCTTGATCCGGTCAATAAATTTTTGTGCCGAATGCAGATTATAATATTCCTCTGCCCCTGACATTCCGTGGGCAGGGGCCGTGAACTGGTCATCAAATTCAAGTAATGTTTTGGCATTTTTTGCTTTATTCAGCAGAATTTTTTCATAATGGCCCGCCATTTGTCCGGCATATTTTTTCATGCCCAGCAGAAGGTAATTATGATACAGCTTATTTCGCCTTTCCATGATACGCCGCTGCACAGCCTTCAGGCTAAGCGGCGCGCTAACCCCGATCGCCGCTTTAACCGGCGCATCCGCCCCTCTCTCCCCCAGATATTTCAACATCATATTACCGCCAAGCGAGATGCCATAAAGAACAATACCTGCGCCGTAATTTCGGCAGGCCACTTGATCCACCACATGGGCAAGATCTTCGCTCAGGCCGCCGTGATATGGCCCGATACTCGTTTTTGCCGATGGGCCGGCCCCCCGCAAATTAAGGCGCAGCACCGGAAAGCCAAGCGCGGAAAAATACGCCGCCGCCGAGATAACATTAGGGGATGTTTCGTCACCTGCAAGACCGTGAATAATGATTATTAATGGGAGAATGTTTGATTTTTCAGAAGGATGAAAAGACGCCTTAAGGCTTTTCCCCGCCCCTAAATCAAAACTGACCTGTTCAAAATTTTGACCTATGGTCAGCGCGGGCCCCACAATAGTATTTTTCATGGTTTGCAAGTCTGCGCCGCGCCATTTTAGCCCGACAGTGAATTCCGGCACGTTAAACCCCTTAATAATCCGGCCAAATGCCTGAAATCCGCGATTATTTCTTTTGACTACCATCCTCGCCGCTCATTTTATGGTCATAAGTTATCCAACTGGTTTTTTTGCCGAATTGATCATAAAAAGTTTGCGCGCCCTGATTATCATGCGCGGTGATCCATCTTATCACCGAACAATCCTGAGCCTCTGCAATATCATTCAGCCGATCAAGCAAAGCCTTGCCGACACCGATCCTGCGCACTGTCGGGCAGACATATACATCATCAAGAAAAATACCGACTTCACCCGCCAAGGGCCGCAGGAAACTGCGATAATGTATGATGCCGCGCGGCGCGCCGTCCACCAACGCCGCAAGACCGCGCAATTCCGTTCCATGGCCGCCAAGCCATGTCCATACGGTTCCCAGCTGTTGCGGCGTCAGATCAACTTTATAAAAATCCGCGTAGCTTTTATATAGTTCGGCCCATTGCTTAAATTTAATCTGCCGAACTTCAACGACCTCAATCATGTTTACCCTATTTTTCTAGTTTTATTTCTTGCTACTATATCGTAAAAAAGCCGCACCTCAAGACTATTGAGGACGGCTTTTAAGAAAATCTAACGCAACGTATTAAATAACGCCGTCGCGTTCTTCACGTTTGCGATCTAGCTTACGCGCACGCCTGACAGCTGCGGCTGCTTCACGGGCTTTCTTTTCAGAAGGCTTTTCGAAGAATCGACGCATCTTCATTTCGCGGTACACGCCTTCACGCTGTAGTTTTTTCTTCAGCGCACGAAGAGCTTGATCTACGTTATTGTCGCGGACAGAAACCTGCATTGGTCTGTCACACTCCTTTCTAGAGTTAATGGTTTATATAAAC
>JAJRQU010000192.1 GCA_024280095.1 Alphaproteobacteria bacterium
GAGGGCTGCTGCAAAATTCGCAAGCCTTGCCCAGAGCTTTGACGCTGCCATCGAAGTTACGAGTATCAATGATATTTGTCGCGAAACCGTGGTGGGAGATTCTATTATGGAGTTATTGTTACTTGGCTCGGCGTGTGGGGAAGATATATGTATCCAAGCACAGGGGCCTGGTGCCGAAGAAGCGTTGTCGGCCCTTCGTCATTTGGTAGAAAGTCGTTTTGGAGAGAGTGAATGAAACAGGCTATCCTTCTTTTTGCTCTCTTACTTGGCGCCTGTGCCAGTTCAAAACCTTTTCATCCCAAGTCTGACTATCCACCTGATCCATGGGTGAAAGGATATGCAAATAAGGACGATTGCATCGGCGGGGAGAAATTAGCGGCACGGAAGTTTGAATTACCAACTTATCCAAAGAGAGCTTTTCGTACAGGCCGACAAGGTTGGGTAATAATTCGCTTGGACGTTAATGCAGATGGTAACACGGAAAATGTTCGTGTCGAGAGAGCGGTCCCCGACCGTTTATTTGGCAGGAACGCACTAAAGGCGGCGCAATCTTGGCAATTTCAACCACCAAAAGATGGGGCTTTGTTGAGTTGCCGTGTTTTATTGCGCTACCGCCTTGGCGGCGTTAGTCTGGGGGGGTGATGACACAATTTCGCACAGTTTCAGATATTCGTATTTTCGCAGGTGGGGCAGATCGGCTAGATGGCCATATCGATGGGTTATGCCCCAATAAACGTATTTGCATGGTGACAGATAAGGGTGTGCGCAAGCTCGGTTTGCTAGATGGTGCCATTAGCGCCCTCACGGAGGCAGGCTATGCGGTCATGGTTTTTGACGATGTGGTCGCCGATCCTCCGGAACACATTGTGGTTCAGGGGGCGTTGGCGGCAAAAGAATTTGATGCAGGGCTGATTATTGGCTTTGGCGGCGGAAGCCCGATGGACACCGCCAAAGTCATGGCGCATCTGATCGGATGCGATCAGCCCATTGAAGAATTGTATGGTGTTGGCTTGGCAAAAGGGCCGAGCTTACCATTACTTCTTATTCCTACGACAGCTGGCACAGGTTCAGAAGTGACAAATGTCGCAATACTGACAACAGGCGCTACTGAAAAAAAGGGAATTGTTGCGGACGCCCTTTATGCGGATCGGGTTTTACTAGACGCCAATTTGACCATGGGGTTGCCAAAAATGATTTCTGCCGCGACAGGTATAGATGCCATGGTACATGCCATTGAGGCTTATACTAGCTTGCCGCAGAAAAATCCGTTGTCTGATAGTTTGGCTCTTTCAGCCCTCTCGAAGCTCAAAGGGGCGCTAGAACGCGTATGTAAAGATGGTAATGACGTGGAAGCGCGCACAGATATGCTAATTGGGTCGATGTTGGCGGGGCAAGCTTTCTCCAACGCGCCGTGTGCGGCCGTTCACGCATTAGCCTATCCTCTCGGTGGGTTCTTTCATGTGCCCCACGGCCTTTCCAATGCCTTGGTGCTAAATGAAGTCATGAAATATAATTTACCGAAAGCCGAAACATATTATGGGGAAATTGCTGATTATTTGCGGCTTGGAACACAGGGCGCTAATTTACTTGATGAAATGGCGCGCTTAAAAGATGCAACGCATGTGCCTCAAACATTGGCCGAGGTAAATATAAAACCCGATGCCATTCCGATGATGGCGGAAGATGCTATGACTAAAGACAGGTTATTAATGAATAATCCGAGGGTTATGACATATGACGCTGTGACGAAAATCTATGAAAATATAGCCAAATGAAAATGACACCCCACAGTGTAGATGATTATCAATATATGATCGATATCCACACCCGTTGGAATGATAATGACGTTTATGGCCATATCAATAATGCCGTCTATTATACGTGGTTCGATACTTGTGTGAATAATTTTCTAATCGAGAACGATTTGCTTGATATTGGTAACAGCAAAACCATTGGCCTTGTTGTTGATACGGGTTGTCAATATTTTGTGCCATTATCTTACCCTGAAACCGTACAAACCGGATTACGGGTCGGACGGATTGGAAACTCAAGTGTTCGTTACGAAATTGCCGTGTTTGGAGAAGGCGAAAAAATGGCGGCGGCTCAAGGTCATTTTGTCCATGTCTATGTGGATGAAAAAACTCGAAAACCCGCCGCTATATCAGCGCATATGCAAGATATTCTCTCAAAATTATTACCGCCCGGCTAAGGGGTTTCTCGTGAAATTCGTCCTCGCCATTTCACACTCCACCCGTTATGTTCTGATTTGCACGCCGCAAGCTTATTTAGGGATTTTAATGTGAATGCAGAAACGCTGAATATGATTTCCCTCGTCGTGACTGTGGGTTCGGTCGCTTTTGCGATTGTGGTTGCTTTTTTTGCGATGCGGGCAGGGATTGGGGATCGGGACGCCGCGACCAAATGGCGTAAACAGGCAAAAGAGTTAGATAAGCGTGTAGGTCATGCTCAATCCGTTTTTAGCGCCTATCCCGGTTTAATCTTGGTATGGGAAGATGCCATGCCGGAACAGTCTGACGAAAACCTTGCGGACTGGGGAAACCCCACTGTCTATGGGTCAACGGCAGCACTTGCCTCTCTTGTTCGTTTTGCAGAACCCGGTAAGCCGAAAGAATTTGCTAAGCGAGTATTAAACGGGTTGGCAGATTTTAATACGCTAGCCAGAGACGGTGAAGCGAAAACTCTACGCCAATACATTAATGATCTTCGCACTCGTGGGATTGGTTTTTCCACTACGATTGCTATGTCAGGCGGAAAATTAATTGAAGCAGACGGCAGTGTGGCAGGCCCGCAAGTTGTGGTGTGGCTAGAGGATGCGAGTATACGTGGACAGGACGAGAAAGACGCCATTACCAAGTTTGAGCAAGAAAAATTAACGGCACTTTCTGATCCGATCGCTTTTATAGACATTATGGGTAAAGCTCCATTCCCTATGTGGCGGGTTAGTGGGACGGGCAGAATTGTTTGGGCAAATAAAGCCTATATTCAAGCGGTTGGGTCCGATGATTTGCAACACGTTCTATCAGATCAAGTACAGCTTGATGGTGAGTGTGCCAGCCAAGCACAAAAAGTGTTGTCGGAAAATATTTTGGTGAAAGAAGCAAGACCTCTGGTTATCGAAGGGAAACGCAAACCATCTTTATTGACCATGTTCCCCGTGTCGGGAGGGGTGGCGGGCCTTGCGGTTGATGCCTCTGAAACGGAACAACTTCGTACGGCGTTGACCAATCATATTCGAGCACATGATGAAACCTTAAACAATATGAATGAAGCCGTTGTTATTTTTGGCGTTGATCAAAAAATGCGGTTTCACAACCATGCCTTTTCAAAAATGTTCGGGTTAGAAGACAATTGGTTTAAAGATCGGCATAGCCACGGCGAATGGCTTGATCATATGCGGGAAAAGCGGAGATTACCTGAACAAGCAAATTACCGTGAGTGGAAAAGAAATGAGCTTTCATTTTACACCCATTGGCCCGAAGAAGTTCCGGATGAACTCTGGAGTTTGTCGGACGGGCGAGAATTACGTTTGGTACGAATGCGGGACCCTGAGGGTGGTCTTAGCTTGCTGTTTGGCGACATTACCGACCAGATGGATATGCAAAGCAAGCTTGGTACTTTAATAAATGTACAAAAAGCGACGCTCGATAAATTGACAGAAGGAGTCGCTGTATTTGGCCCTGATGGGCGACTTAAAATTCACAATGCAGCCTATGAAACCATGTGGGAGTTGCCAGCAAGCGAACTTAAGGATGAGCCTTTATTTCGAGATCTCATTTCGTCCCATTTAAAGCTTTATCATGATCGCGAGTTTTGGAGTGAAATGGTTGCCCGTACCGCTGACCCAAGCCCGGAAGCGAGAAGACATGTAAGCGGGGAAATTCGTCGATCAGACGATAGTCGCCTTACTTATTTGTCAAAACCTCTGCCAGACGGTGCCACTTTAATTGCTTGGGATGATATCACTCGTGCCCACCGTACGGAAACAGCCCTGCGGGAGCGGGCGGAAGCCATGGAAGCGGCGGACAGGCTTAAATCTGAATTTGTTGGCCATGTTAGTTATCAATTACGAACCCCGCTTACCACGATAAGCGGCTATGCTGATTTACTACAAAGCGGTGTTGTTGGTGAACTATCCGATAAACAAAGCGAATACCTGTTTGCGATTCAAAGTGCATCGGAAGATTTAGCCCAAACCATTGATGATATTCTTGATATCGCCGCCATTGAGGCCGAAACTATTGATTTGGAATTAGGGGATGTGGAGGTTTATTTTCTGTTGGAAGGCGCGTTGGATTTTGTTGCTACCAAAGCAGAAGATACAAAAATTACCGTCACATTGAATTGTCCAGAAGACATTGGAATTATCCGTGCTGACGAGAAGCGGATCAAACAGGTTGTACATAATTTGCTGGCAAATGCTCTGCGCTTTACCAAGTCAGGGGGCAAAATTGAACTGGGGGCGGCAAGTAGTGGCGGTGATGATGAGGGCATTCGAATTTGGGTAAAAGATAATGGCGTTGGCATTCCTTCCGAGCGTCAACCACAGGTATTTGAAAGTTTCAAATCCTCTCGCGGCGGCGCTGGCCTTGGCCTTGCTTTAGTAGAGCGATTTATTGACCGACACGGGGGCTGGGTTGATCTGGAAAGTGAAGAGGGTAAGGGGACGCATGTTACCTGTTATCTGCCGAGAGAAGCTTCTTTAGAATCAGCGGCTCCTGAACTCAATTTCTAGGTTAGACGCGCATCTCGCCATCGCTCTCAAGCTCGACAGGGCCTGTCATGATGACATGATCATCTTCGCGCCACTCAATATGTAAAATACCGCCATCCATAATCACATCGGCCTGTCGGCCCGTCCGGTTTTGTCGATGTGCAGCCACCAAAGCCGCACATGCTCCCGTGCCACAAGCTTGGGTTAAGCCAGCGCCGCGTTCCCAAACACGTAGACGGATTTCCGTCTTTGAATTAATCTGCGCAAAGCCGACATTACATTGTTCAGGGAATAATGGGTGAAATTCAATCATGGGACCAATTTTATCGGCGGCGATTGTCTGGGCATCGTCAACGAAAAATACACAATGGGGATTACCCATGCTGACGGCACCTGGTCGAGATAAAATGGGATCATCAATAGGGCCGACTTTTACATCGACGACCCGTGTATCCATATATTCTGATAGTGGGATTTCTTCCCAATCCAATTTCGGTTTACCCATATCAACCGCTATCTGAAAAGGGCCGATCCGGCTGGTTTGTAAAAGCCCTACGTTGGTTTCCAATATGATTTCGTCTTGTCCGGTTTCTTCCATAATCAGCCACGGAATACAGCGCGATGCATTCCCGCAGGCATCTACTTCAAAGCCTTGTGCGTTCCAAATTTCCATAAATACATCGGCGTCAGGGGACTTGGCTTCGCGCATAATGATAATTTGATCTGCGCCGAGTGCCCCCATGGGCCCGTTTAGAACGGCAACGGATTTGGCTAGTTCTTCGGTCATACCAAAGCCGGGGTGTGAGCGGGCATCAAAAACGCCAAACCGATTACCTGCACCATTCATGATTAAAAATCTCATGGGGCTCCTATAGGGTGTTTGAAAGAGTGAGGCAAGCATATGAAAATACCTTGCGCCGCCCGCAGGTTTACGCTTTGATGGCGCAAATCAGGAGTAGATATGCAAAAAGAACAAATGGTCGAAATCATCAATGGGTATGTTAAAGCATATAACGAGATGGATGTGCCTGCCATGCTTTCGTTTCTACATACAGAGTTCGTTTTTCATAACGTAACGGATGGTCGTTACAGTCTGTCCGTTAATGGGAGGCAAGAGTTTGAGACATTGGCAACACAGGCCTTACCTATTTTTACTTCACGCCAACAAACGATCAACGAGATTGTTTATGAAGGCACAACGGCTAAGGCTAAAATGGATTACGAAGGGACTCTTGCCATGGACATGGATGGTTACGGCGGGGCAGGAGAAGTCATAAACTTTTCAGGGCAAAGCGAATTTGTCTTTAAAGACGGGCTGATTCAAGTGTTAGTCGATATCACCTGATGGCCATAGGCTAAATGGTGGCGCCCCACCGATACATGGGTTTTTCTTAGGGCCGTGAGAATTTTTGATGGTCTTGATTTTTGGTTATCTGCAAAACGGATATCATCCGAATAGCCCTTGCTCCGCCCTTTGATTTGGGCTTTTATATGCTCAAAATAATATAGAGGGAATGGTCATGAAAAAATACTTACTACTTGGATTGTGTGTGGCGGCCTTAGGCGCGTGCCAACCTGCAAAAAATACACAAACAGCTTATCAACTTAATGCGGAACATTCTATGGAATATACTACTCCCGGTAAAACGGATGCGGACCATCTTTGGCTAGAAGAAGTATCAGGCGAAGCGGCACTTGCGAAAGTGAACCAGTGGAATGAATATTCAGCGCCTCTGATGCAAGGCGATCTCTATGAAGAGATGAAGACAGAGTTGTTGGAAGTTTATAATTCACCGGAAAAAATCCCTTATGTAAGTTACCGTGCGGGGCTCGCACATAATTTCTGGCAAGATGATAAGCATGTCAAAGGTATTTGGCGGGCGACAAGCCTTGAAAGCTACCGTTCTGATCAGCCCGAGTGGGAAACGATTTTGGATATTGATGCCTTGGCCAAGGCCGAGGGAAAAAACTGGGTCTATAAGGGCAATAGTTGTCTCGCTCCTTATTATAACCGTTGTATCGTTTCCTTGTCGATTGGCGGCAAAGACGCAACGGAGCGCCGTGAATTCGATGTCCGTACTAAAAGTTTTGTCAAAGACGGTTTCTTTATGCCTGAATCCAAAGGTGGTACTAGTTGGATCGACAAAGACCATTTGTTAGTCGGGGTTGATTTTGGCGAAGGCACCATGACAGATAGCGGTTATCCGCTTATCTCTAAATTATGGATGCGCGGAACGCCGTTATCTGAAGCCCGCGAATTGATGCGCGGTAAAAAAGAAGACGTCGGGGTTTGGCCAGGTACGTTTGAAAATGCAAATGGCGAGAAAGAAATTCTCATTTCACGAGCGCCAACATTTTATGACACGGAATATTACTGGATACCAAGAACGGGGGAAAATGCGTGGAAACCAGTACAGGTTCCTGTGCCCACGAAAACCAATCTCGGCGCACAATTTAAAGGCCAACAATTAGTTACCTTACAAGAAGATTGGCGGGGATTTAAAACTGGCTCACTGGTTTCTTTTGGCATTGCCGATTTTATGGAAGATGGGAAAATTGATGAAATTCATGAAGTGATCATTCCAAATGATCGACAATCTATAGCAGGGGTGGGCGCCACTAAATCTGCGCTTTTACTAAGCCTTTATGAAAATGTATCCGGCGCGGCATATGCATTTGATTTTGTAGATGGGCATTGGTCCAAGACCAAACTTGATTTTCCTGAAAATGGAAATGTGTCGATTGGGGGCACCAATAGCAAAGAAGACATTGCCTTTATTAACACAGAAAGCTTTCTGACCCCGGATACTTTGTGGACAATTAACACAAAAACTATGGAAGCCACTCAGACTAAATCCTTGCCAAGTTGGTTTGATAGCGCCTCCATGGTAGCAGAGCAATATGAAGCTGTTTCATCTGATGGAACAAAAATCCCTTATTTTATTGTGCATCAAAAAGGTATGAAACATGACGGGAAAAACCCGACACTTCTTTATGGATATGGCGGGTTTGAAATTTCGATTAACCCAAGCTATAGCGCTACCATCGGGCGAGCATGGCTCGCACGGGGCGGTGTTTATGTTTCCGCCAACATTCGGGGTGGTGGTGAATTTGGTCCGAAATGGCATCAGGCGGGACTCAAAACCAAACGCCAAATTATTTATGATGATTTCATTTCTGTTGCTGAAGACTTGATTGACCGCAAAATTACTAGCCCTGAACATTTGGGAATCCACGGACGTTCCAACGGTGGACTGTTAATGGGCGTGATGTTTACTCAAAGACCCGATTTATTTAAGGCAGTTGTTTGCGGCGTACCGTTACTTGATATGCGGCGTTTTCACAAACTACTCGCGGGCGCAAGTTGGGTGGGTGAATATGGAAATCCTGATGATACTGGTGCAGAAGGCGCATATATTCGCGGCCTGTCTCCTTATCATAATGTGCGTGATGATGTGAGCTATCCGGAAATGTATATTTATACCTCTACCAAAGATGACCGTGTGCATCCAGGGCATGCTCGTAAAATGGCGCAGCGCCTAGAGGACATGAACATTCCGTTCCTATATTATGAAAACATAGACGGTGGTCATGCAGGGGCGGCTAACCTTGAGGAAACCGCTCATAGTCAGGCGTTGATTTATTCTTACCTTGCCAACAAGCTGATGGCGAAATAAGACTAGGTATATAAAAAATAATAATTAAGGGGATAAAAATGCTAACATCATGGCGGGCACTTACATTGTGGAAACGAGTTTTTATTGGCTTGTTTTTGGGAATTTTCATCGGACTTGGACTTCATTATGGATTGGGGCCTGAGAAAGGTGGCATGATTGCAGAAAAATGGATTTATCCATTTGGGCAAGCTTTCGTGAAGATGATTAAAATGCTCGTGGTGCCATTGATTGCGACCACATTGGTTTCTGGTGTGATTGCCATGGGGGACCCAAAACGGCTCGGCTCTTTAGGCATGCGCACTATCGGCCTTTATATGGCAACAACATTTTTTGCGGTTTGGTTAGGACTAGCTGTCGGGACGATTTTTCAACCAGGCGCAGGCATGGGAGAGTTAATCTCTGGGGGAGCACAAGGCGTAGATGCCGTGTCACAAAAACTGGCGAAATCAGGGGCTGCTCAAAAAGGACTGTCAGATTATTTATTGACTATTATTCCAAGCAACCCGGTCAAAGCTTTGGCAAATGGGGATGTTCTACCGATTATTTTCTTCTCGATTTTAATGGGGGTCGGCATTTTGCTGACTGGAGAAAAGGGCAAACCATTGGCCGATTTTTTTGACAGTGCATCCGAAGTTGTGATGAAGGTCACCATGATGGTGATGAACTTGGCGCCATATGGTGTTTTGGCCTTGATGGCATGGGTAATGGGAACCAAGGGTCTTGGCATATTGTCTTCTATCGGCAAATTGGCAGCGGCGCTTTATATCGCCTGTTTCTTGCAAATCATTTTGGTTTATGGCGGGTTGATTGTGAAAACTATTTTGCGCCTGCCTCTTGTTCGGTTTTTCTACGGTATTGCTGATGCGCTCGGCGTTGCTTATTCTACAGCATCGAGTAATGCGACTTTACCGGTTACGATTTCCTGTGCCGAAAACAATTTGGGCGTAGATAAATCAGTCGCAGGTTCTGTGTTGCCAATGGGCGCTACCATTAACATGGACGGGACGGCTATTTACCTCGGGATTATTGCTCTCTTTGCCGCGCAAGCTTTGGGGATTGATTTGACCTTTGGCCAATACATGATGGTTGCTCTTACGGCGACACTTACCTCTATTGGCGCGGCAGGTATTCCTTCCGCAGGTCTGTTACTTGCTGCTGGTGTTCTGTCTGTGATTGGCGTCACGGATGTGCAGTCCACACTCATTATCGCCTTTATTTTCCCATTTGACCGTCTGCTTGATATGATGCGTACAGCAACCAATGTGACAGGCGACGTTGCCGTTGCCTGTACCGTGGCAAAATGGGATGACCAACTTGATGAAGAAGTCTTTAAAGCAAAGTCAGTAGTTTAGCCCTCTTTACATAGAAGGCATAACTTTCTTCTCTTTCACATCTGGGTCGCCGTCTGCTGATAACAGCACGGCGATCCAATGGGTGGTTTTAAATTGGGCTAAAATGATCATGATGATCACGGTAAGGGGCGCAGAGAGAAACGCGCCAACACCGCCCCACAATCCCTGCCAAAGCACGAGTGACAAGATAACCACCAGGGCTGACATGTTCATGCTATCGCCCATCATTTTCGGCTGTACGGTATTGGAAATCACGAACTGAACGACAAAGAGAAGCCCTGCCATAATGCCTACGGGTAGGATTGTATCAAATTGTACTAGGGCGAACATGGCGGGTAATATGCCAGCCAACACTGAGCCAACCACTGGAATGTAATTCAGGATAAAAATCACCAGAGCCCAGAACAAGGCATTGTCGAGACCAAAGGCTGTCATAACAGCAAAACTCAAAGCAGTCATGATGACGCTCATGAGAGTTTGAATACCAAGGTATTTCTCAATAGATTTACGAATGCGTTCCCCGACTAAAGCTGCCTGTTTGCGTTTTTCCATATCAGGAAAAAGATCATCCATTTTTTTCGGGAACGAGTTTTGGGCGGCGAATAGGAAAGCTACATAGATGGCGATAAAGGCAAAGCTCGACATGACTTTCTGAATAGAGTTGGCAAACCCACCGAGTAAGGCGCCGAGCTTTCCTTCAAGCCCTAATTTGTTAAACTCAACGTCACCGAAACGTTCCAACAGGGGCGCAATTATCTGGTTAAGGCGTGCTTGGTACACGGGCGCTTCGTGAGCGACATCATATGCCGTTTCGGCAATAATGACGCCAATACCAAAAATACAGCCTGCTACGATCAGGATGGCAATGGTGAGAGTAGCAAGATAGGGTAGGAACGGTATTTTATCATCCAGCCAACGGGCAAAGGCATCAATAATAAGCCAGAAAAAGATAGCAAGCGCAAAGGGGGCGAGAATATCTTTTAGCCAATATAAGACCCACGCAGCGACCACAAAGGTCATAAATATAATACACGCCCGAACTGCACTATCC
>JAJRQU010000193.1 GCA_024280095.1 Alphaproteobacteria bacterium
AAGGGAACAGGAAGCCCTGGTGTGACAAGGTCTTTTGGCGGCGTTAATGGCGCACCAAAATATCTCAACGGTGGAACATATCTTGGCGGGCGTTCGGTCAAGGTTGGTGTGACCGCGACTTTTTAAGTCGTTTATTGGAGAAAAATCATGTTTATACGTAATGTAATGATCGGAGCGGCCCTGATCGGTATGGCGGAGGTTGGCATCATTCAGCAAGGGGGGGCGATGGCCCGCCCTGCGCCGGAGGGGTTCCAGCAACCTTTAGAAGAGCAGTCGTTGTCCAAAGTGGTTATCCCCCTGAAATGGGTCGGGGGGAAATGGGTGGCGCCGTTTGATCTGATTAATCCCGGGGCCATGGGCGGGGGCTTTCCTCCGCCCGGAGCAGGGGCTATGCCAAATATGCCGCAAGGCTTCGAATTAGAGCCAATGCCAGGTGATCCTGGTTCAGTTCCGGGCGGCTTTCCAGAAGGAGATCTGCCGGAAGGCGCGCAAGTATTTAGCTTTTCTGAAGAAAGTCTGCCGGAAGGGGCGCGAGTATTTGGCAGCAGCGCCCATTATGTCCCGGATTATCTGGTCATTGATCCCTCAGGAGAATTTGTTGTTTCCCTAAGGGAGCAGACTTTTGAAGACCTTAACCTGACGGGGGAACACCCCCTGATGGTGGCGTCTCATTTTGGGATGGTGGTTCCTGTTCCGGTTGAAATGCTTCAATTTTACGAAGATGAAAAAAGCCTTGAAATTATCACTGCCGAGAATGAGGAAGTTCTTGATGGCGGGGAAATTGTGGGTGCGATCGGCCGTCAATTTCTGGAATCCTTTCAGGCTGTTCTGGATCAAGAGGCCCGTACATTGACATTGACACCTCCGAAGACGGATCAAGGCGGCTCCAGACATTAATTTTAATTAATGATAGGCTAATCTAAAATTATGTCAGGCCTTGTATTAGTCTTGTCTTGATACATCATTCATTTGAAAAATAATGTTTAAACTGGAGGCTGTTTTGTTTTACAAGCTGTATTTATGTGTTTTTATCTGGCTGAACAGCGTCGGCATGGCGCTTGCCTTTCAGGTGACAATGTCGCCGCCTTCTTTTGGGGGGCAGAAAGTCGAGAATAAAAGCATAGCCGTCAAGGTCATTGATGGCCGTCTTGTGGGCAGTTTTGAGATTGTAACCCGCAAGGGCACGGAATCAATCAGCCTGTATATTGATTTGGCGTCCAAGAATAAATTGTCGCTGGATGAGGGTTTCATGGAGGCGTTTGGCCTTGATAATGGCCGGGGCTTTGTTACCGTAAAATCACCGAATGGTTTCACAGCTCTGGTACGTAGTAAAAGAATTTCCGCGCTTGTTTTTGACCCGCAGATGGCCCGAATTTCCAGTCTTTTTACCAAGGAACTGAGCGGGCAGCCGGTTGTCGGCAGCCTTGGCCTTGGGGCATTGGATAAATTCCATATCTCCTTTAATGTGCCGGAAGGTAAAATTAATTTATCCGCGCCAAAACCGCCGGGACGGGATAAGGCGAAAATTGCAGCAGATGTAACGGTCGCGATGCTTCCTGTTGATGGCGGCGGCATTATTCTGCCTGTTTCCATTCAGTCTGGCCCTGATGCGGCTTTAAGTCTGTCAACGGCGCAATATGATACATTGGTCGATGGTGACTGGGCTGCAAGTGCCGGTTATCCGGCGGGCAATTTGCCGGGGGTAGGCCTGAAAGGTTTGCACGCCGGTGCCGGGCTTGATCTGTCTCAGATTATGGCTCTGCGTCCTGATGATTTGCGGCATCAGGGTAGTGAAATACAGCTTGTTTCCGGACTTAATCTGTTTCTCAACAATATTGTTGATATTGATCTGGTTAACAAAATCGTGTCCTTCACCTCATTGAATATTGCCACATACCCGCAAACGGATTTTGCTTTTTTCTCCGCCATGATTAGGGGGGATGACGGGCCCTTACTGGCCTATTTGAATGATTACAAAGAATCGCGGCTTGCACCGGATGCGGCCAGATTTTTGCTGGACAGACGACTAAAAAGAACGGCATCTGACGGGGATATCCTTGATGCAGCAAGGTTTGTTCGGGATACGGCATTGGCCTATAATCGGGGCGGCGTTTCCCTTGGCCTTATGATGCGCTTGAAGGCTGAGATGCCGGAGCGACGCGCGTTGATTACGGCAGTTGGTCGTCTTGGGGCCGAGGTTGCCCGCCATGATAGTGATCCTGAAACGCTCTATCGCCTTCATAAAATGATCGGTCTTGAAGAATTGGAGGCCGGTAATATCCGCGAAGCCTGGAAGGGCTTGTTGTCCTCCGCTTTTGGCTTGCCGCGTGATCCCATGGTCAATTATGCGCTCGGCCGCGTTTATGAAGAACAAAAACGTTTAAAGCGGGCGCAATCCCGTTATCAGCGTGCTTTGGAATTATTGACGGAAATTGACGCCAAAGATGAAAAACGTCTCAAAATATTCCGTCAGGCATTAGATCGGGTGGACAATATGTTACGCAATTCTCAGGGTGCGACCAATGGATAATATAGATATTAAAAGGCGACTGGACCTTCTGTGCGAGAAGGGCCAAAGGCATCTACGGCTGTGGTCTCTGGCACGTATATGGCATATTATTGTAAAGCAGGGCGTGACGGCTGGCCTTATTTTGTCCTGCATTATCATCGGGTTATCTTTGGGGGCGATGCTATTGGGCCGGGATATTTGGGTGTTCGGGCCATGGGAAACGGCTGTTTTCCTGCTGGCTTTGACAGGGGGTTATATTCTTGTACGCAGTCTTTGGGCGTTTTTGTTTTTTAAGGCGGATCGGGTTGTTTCTCTAACTTTCTTTGACGAATATCTGTCGTCCGGCTCACGCATGGCAACCGCAGATGAATTTATCAGCAGCAAGCCATCGACACCGTTCGAGCAAGCGGCTGTGGAAGATGTTATCGCCATTTTGGAGCAAGGGGAACGGGCCGAATTACCCAAGGTTACGTCTCGCTTGGCAAGCCTGTCAGCGATGCTGCGCGCGAAAATAGCGGGATTATTCGGACTCATCCTTCTGGCTTCCTGGCTGCAAACGGCATCTTTTGATGCGCTGCTCCAGCAGAATTTTCCGGCTGTAATGGCGGCACAAAGCGGTAAAGATTTATTAACGGGTCCGGATCAGGAAATATCCGCCCGTATGGTGAGCCGTGAAGATGAAATTCTTGCGGAATTGAATGAAAAAGATGAGCAATCCGACCAAAGAACTGCCAAAGAAACAGAGAATCAGCAAACCGGTGATGAGGGAAAATCAAGTTCGACCAAAGCAGGAAAAACCCAAACCACAGGTCAATCATCTGGTTCACAAGGCGGTGCAGGCTCCTTGACGCCAAGCCCGGACACGAACCCTCAGAAGGCGGGGGACAAAAAACCACAAAAGAGC
>JAJRQU010000194.1 GCA_024280095.1 Alphaproteobacteria bacterium
GCTTGGCCATAGCGTTCATTCTGTTTGGAAATAGCAGGAGGAGACTATAATGAGCAGTCGCGTGATGCGGGATTTTGACTTGTTGTTGCCGGAATCAATAGAAGAGACAATCGCCTTATTGGCCCGCCATAAAGATAAATCTGCGGTGCTGGCGGGGGGAACCGATCTGTTGGTTGCTCTGAAATTTGATTATTCGATAGATAATGTTATCTCGCTGGCCCTTGTGCCGGGATTGGATGAACTGGATTTTGACCCAGCGCGGGGCCTGACTATTGGGGCCAAGGTGACGATAGCCGACGTCTTGCGATCGCAAGATGTCAAAGATAATTATCCGGCGTTATGGCAAGCGGCACAGGTATTTGCCACGCCGCAACTGCGTAACACAGCCACGGTTCTGGGGAATATTCTCAGGGCATCTCCGGCGGGGGATTGCAGTGCGGCACTTTATGCGACAGGCGGTAGCTTGCTTTTGAAAAATGCGAATGGCTGCCGCAATGTTGACCTTGATGATTTCTGGATTTCTTACGGTGTGACGGCAAGGCGTGCTGACGAACTGGCCGTCTCGTTACATGTTCCAGCGCCCGTCAAAGGACAGAAATCGGCTTTTCGCCGTATGACCAGAACCACAGAAGACCTGTCCAAAATAAATGCCGCTGTTTGCCTGCAAATGGCCGGTGAAACCTGCCGCAAGGCGCGCGTCGTCATGGGATGTGTCGGCCCCACTTTGCTTCGTCTGCCCAAAGTTGAAAAAATGCTTGCAGAGGCGGCCGTTACGCCGGAATTATTGTGCGATATATCAAATGTCGTGATATCCGAAATCGCGCCTATTGATGACCAGAGATCCTCTGCGGAATATCGCAATAAAGTGGCCGGCATTCTGGTCAAAAGAGTTATCGAGGCGGCGCTGAACGCAAAGGAAAATGACCAATGAAAAAACATGCCATAACATTGATGGTCAATGGGGAAGAACGGGACTTGATTGTGTCATCCAACCGTACTCTGCTTGATGCGCTTAGGGATGATTTGGGCTATACTGATACCAAATATGGCTGTGGTACGGGGGAATGCGGGGCCTGTACAATATTGGTTGATGGCATGACAAGTATTAACGGTTGTCTGACCTTGGCGGCCACCATGAACGGAAAATCAATCACAACAGCGGCGGGACTTGCCCGCAATGGCCATCTGCATCCGGTTCAGGAAGCCTTCATTGAAAATGATGCCATTCAGTGTGGTTTTTGTACGCCGGGTATGGTGCTGAAAACCATAAGCCTTCTGGATGAGAACCCAACGCCAACAGAAGCTGAAATCCGCCATGGTCTTGAGGGAAATATCTGCCGCTGTACGGGATATACTAAAATTGTCGAGGCCGTTCAGGATGCGAGCCGGCGTATTTCTGGATCAAATACATCTGCTATAGGAGAATAATCATGAATGACCTTTCGGTTGTTGGCAAAAGAGTTGAACGGGTGGATGTACGGGCCAAGGTAACGGGCGGCGCATTATATGCCGCCGATGTGCAGATGGCGGGGATGCTGTATGGCAAGATTGTGCGCTGCTATGACTATGCTCACGCCAAGGTAACGGGGCTCGATTTATCAAAAGCGGCACAATGCAAGGGCGTGATTAAGGTTCTTGGCCCAAAAGATGTTACGCAAAAGGAATATAATGGCTCTGTCCTTGATATGATGGTTTCCGCTGACATGCGCGGCATGCTTGGAGATATTGATGACCAAAGTATTTTTACGGATTTGGTGAAGCATTACGGCGATGCCATTGCCGCCGTGATTGCCACCTCCGAAGAGGCCGCAGAACGGGCCGCAGAGAAAATTATTGTCACTTATGAAGAGCTTCCTGTTTATTTGACAGCACAAGCTGCCAGGCAACCGGATGCGGTGCAGTTTCGCCCCGAAAAACCGGGAAATCTTGCTTTTCAGCTGCCGGAAATGGCCTTTCCGGATAATGCCTATGCCTGGGGCGAAGTGGACAAAAGCTTTGAAGAGGCCGATATCATCGTGGAAGATACTTTTTATGTGCCAAAGCAGAAACAATGTCAGATGGAGCCGGGGGCTTACATTGCGCTTTATGACGATCAGGAACGCCTGAATTGCTGGACGTCGACTCAAATGCCAAAACTGGTTCAGAAAAAGCTGGCCAACCTGTTTGAATTACCCATGACGCGGGTTAAAATAAACATGACCGTCATCGGCGGCGGCTTTGGCGCGCGGCTTGGGATGGTGCTGGAGCCGGAAACCTGCGCCCTTGCCATGGCAGTGCCGGGGCGTCCGGTCAAGGTTTTGTCCACGCGGGAAGAGGATTGGGTCACGTCACCCTCACGTCATCCGGGCAAATACTGGATGAAGATGGGCTTTAAAAAAGACGGCACGCCGGTGGCCTGTGACGCCAAATTTGAAAATTACAAGGGGGCCTATTATATGGATGCCTCGGGGACGGCCTTTACAACAGGGGCCTGGCTGGGCGGCATGTATAAATTCGACAGCCTGCGGTACCGGGGCGAATCTTATTATACCAATCAAAGCGTCTGCGGGGCCTTTCGGGGATATGGTAACCCCCAGACAAATTTTGTCATGGAACAGATGGTTGACCGGGGATGCGCGGCGCTTGGAGTTGACCCCATTGAATGGCGCAAAAAATGGCATAAAACCATCGGGGATGATGGCTGGTGTATTGGCGTGCCATATAATAGCTGCGCGCTTGACGAATGTCTGGACCGGGCCGCAAAGGCCATTGGCTGGACAGAAAAGCGCGCGAAATATAAAAATCAAACCGGCACAATAAGGCGCGGCATTGGTGTCTCGGTCATGAATCACACCAGCGGGGCCATGCCCATGCTGCTTGAACATACGGTCTGTGATGCCTTGCTTCATCAGGATGCAACTGTGACCCTCAATCTTGCCTGTTCTGACATGGGGCAGGGCTCCCACACCACGCTGCGGCAGGTTGCGGCGGAGACATTGGGCTTTCCTTACGCGGATGTTCATATAGCTGCAGGTGATACGGACGCTGCGGGTTTTGACATTGGCGCTCATGCCAGCCGGACGTTATATGTCGGCGGCGGCGCGGTGAAGCAGGCCTGCGAAGATGTGCGAAAGCAGATTTTTGACCGGGCGGCGCTTGAACTGGCAGAGCCGGTGGATAATCTTTATATGGAGGATAAAATTATCCATGTTAAAGGCGCGTCAAATAAATCCATTTCAGTCCAGACCATAGCGGATCAAGGGGTTAATAATTTCATGAATCCGGAAACCGGTGAATTGATCGGCCAGCCGGGCCAGATTCAGGGCTATGCCAGCTTCTTTCCGCCCCATAATGCCCCGCCTTTTGGCGCCAGTATAGCTGAGGTTGAAGTGGATATGGAGACGGGAGAGGTCAAGGTCATTGAATTGGTCAATGCTCATGATATAGGCCGCGCCATTCATCCCGGTATTGTCGAAGGGCAGATGGACGGCGGCGCGCAGCAGGGGCTTGGCATGGCGCTGACCGAGGAGACTTATTATGATGAAAAGGGCATCTGCTTAAATAACAGCTTCACGGATTATAAAATGCTCGGGCCATCAGATATGCCAAAAATGACCAATATTCTTGTGGAAAATCCAGACCCGACCGGCCCGTTCGGGGCAAAAGGTGTCGGGGAGGCGGGCATAGTACCGCCGGTTGGGGCAACCGCAAACGCCATCTTCAATGCCATCGGTATTCAGATATTGGACGCCCCGATCACGCCGGAAAAAATCCTGAAAGCCCTCGCAGAAAAAAAATGATCAAAGGCATAGATTTAAACTGATGATGCAAACAAATATTGGAAGACCATAATGACAGAGCAAACCCCCGTTCAGAATTCCATGAAGGCCGGAACTTGGAAAAAATCCTCGTGCAAGATGTGCATCCATTCCTGTAATACACGTGTTCATGTGACCGATGAGGGTGTCATTAATAAAATTGAAGGTGATCCCGATAGCCCGGCCAATATGGGGCGGCTCTGCCCCAAGGGTAACGCGGCCATTATGCGTCATTATGACCCAAGTCGATTTAAAACACCGCTGAAACGTACCAATCCGCAAAAGGGGCCGGGCATTGACCCCATGTGGGAGCCGATCAGTTGGGAGGAGGCTATGGAAACCACCATTCGGGAGTTGAAGAAGTCCGTTGATGAGGATCCCAGAAAGCTTCTGCCTTCCATTGCGGATTTTCAAAAACTTTACCTCTGGGCCTGGCCTTTGGTTGTGGGCAACAGCAATTATTTCTCAACAGCGGGCAGTTTTTGCGGCGGTGGCTATCATCCGATGAACGGGTTTATTCATTCCACCTTTGCGGCGGCAAATGACGTGAATTATTGTAATTACTGGATTAATAATGGCAGCGGGGACGGGTTTTCCTCTCATCTTCATACGGCAGCACAGGCTTTTCATGTGGCCAATGCGCGGGTTGAGCGCAATATGCGCGTGGTCTGCATTGAACCGCGTCTGTCCATCGGCGGTGCCAAGGCCGAAGAATGGATCCCCATCAAGCCGGCCTCTGATCGTCATTTCGCGCTGGGCATGTGCCATGTTCTCATTGAAGAGGGCCTATGTGATTATGAAACCCTGAAGAAGGATACCAACGCGCCCTATCTGGTTGGTGATGACGGTTATTTTATCCGTGACAAGGACGGAAAAATTTATGTCTGGGATAGTAAGGATAATAAGGCGAAAACCTATGATGACAAGTCCATCGGTGAGTTTGCCATCGAGGGGTCTTACAAGGTGGAGGGCAAGGCCTGCAAACCATCTTTTCAACGTTTTAAAGATATTCTTAAAGACTGCACGCCGGAACAAATGTCTGAGGTGACCACCGTGCCGGCCGAAACCATTCGCCGCATTGCCCGCGAGTTTTCCAAAGCCGCTGAAATCGGCAATAACATTACCATCGAGGGCCGCACGCTGCCGCTTCGTCCTGCGGGATATAATTATTATCGGGGGGCCCATGCCCATAAATACAGCAGCCAGTCCAATCACGCCTTCAAGCTGGTCAACATGCTGGTGGGCAGTATTGATGTGCCCGGCGGCCATGTGGGCGCGACATTGGATGATCAAAAGATAGATAACGGCCATGTTGCCGAGGGGGACAGCGGCCAGCTGCTCGGCACCCCTCACCAATTAGGCCCCCATCCCGGATTCTCATTCCCGCCGGACAATATGGATTTGATGAGCTATTTTCCGCTTGGGGTTCATCCGGGTCATCTGAATGTTGAAGTCTGGAAAAATCCAGAGAAATTCAATCTTGAATTCACGCCGGATGTGATGTTGATCTGTCATTCCAATCCGATCTGGAGCCTGCCCGGCAATCGTGAGGACTGGTTTGATATTATGCGCAGCATGCGGTTCATCGTTTCCATTGATATTGTCCCTAATGACACCAATTGCTTTGCGGATATTATCCTGCCGGGTCATGATTCACTGGAAAGCTGGAATATGACCATGATAGAGCCGCCCCATACCGAAGGCATGTGCCTGCGCCAACCCATGACAAAGCCGCTCTATGATACCCGTAGTGAAGAAGATATTTTTAATGATATATCAGAAGGCTTGGGGGTTTTGGAAGTGTGGAATAGTGTTTTGAATATTGTCAATGGCTTTGAGGAAAGCCCTAATCTAAAACTTGAACTGGATCAGAAGCATGGCGAGAAGGAAATCGCCCGCCGCAAAGGCTTGAATTGGAACGGTAAGGATCTGGACTGGTATATGGAACATGGCCATTCGGTCACACCGCGAAGACCGGATAAATGGTATAAACCTTGGGATGGCATGCGCTTGTTATTTTATATTGAGGATATTATACGTGAGCGTGATGGCCTGAAAAAAGCCATGGAGGAGGCCGAAGTCCCGATCCGCAATGAATGGCATTGGGAGGATTATCAACCTCTGCCGACCCCGATGCTGGAACCTGTGTTGCGCGATAATGGTGATTATGATCTTTATGCCATTACCTTTAAGGATATTCAGCTCAACTTTGGCGAAAGCCTGAGTAACCCGTGGATTAAGGATATCGTCTACCGCGATCCGGTGCATACCGCCTTGCAGTTAAATACGAAAACGGCTGCTGCCAAGGGGTTGGCAGAAGGCGACCTTGTGCTGGTGGAATCCCCATATGGCAAAATTTATGGCCGGCTCGGCCTGACCGAAGGTATACATCCGGAAACAATTGGCGTGTCTAATTCTTTGTCGCGGATGATGTCCCAGAATGCGGGCGTGCCTTATGGCGGCGGTCATTTCAATGACATGCTGCCGGCGGACCTGGAAAATACCGATGCCTGTAGTGGCCAGTGTGAATCTGTTTGCCGGGTCAAACTGACAAAACTTGACCATATTCCCGATGAATTGAAAGGCGAGGGTAATCTCTATGACTTTTCAGACGGAAAGGCCATGCAATGACCCGTTACGGAATGGTATTTGATATCAAACGCTGTATCGGCTGCAATGCCTGTACCGTGGCGTGCAAGCAGGAAAATTCCCTGCCGGACGGCGTGTTTTTCACCCGAACGTTAAGCGCGGAAAGCGGCGAATATCCCAATGTATCGCGCACTTATCTGCCGACGATCTGCAATCATTGCGAGGATGCCCCCTGCGAAAAAGTCTGCCCCAGCGGAGCCACATGGACCCGGGATGACGGTATTGTCATGGTGGACGGGGATAAATGTATTGGCTGCGGTTCTTGCGCGGTGGCCTGCCCCTATGATATGCGCACGCAAATCGAAGAAACCCAGATAACAAATGGCCTTTTCGGAGATGGCAAGCTGACACCGTTTGAGGAACAGGGCTATTCTCGTTTTGAATGCGGAAGTTTTACCAAATGCGATTTCTGCTCTGAGCGGGTGGACGGGGGTCTGGATCCGGCCTGCGTCGCCACATGCCCGACCGATGCGCGGGTATTTGGCGATCTTGATGACCCGGACAGCAAAGTAAGCAGGCTGATCAGGGATCGTATGGGCCGGCAACCGTTACCAGAAAAAAATACCCGGCCTAAAGTATATTATATTGATTAATCCGAGGAGAACGGCAATGTTTAAGGTGAGTTTGAAGAATGTACTTCGTCCCGGATTTGCCGGAGGCACTTTTAAATCCGGCTATCGGTTTCAAAAATATTGGGATACGCCCATGGCAACCGCATTTTTTTGCGGCGAGACGGGGGCAGGGCTGTTCATTGTGTCCATGCTGATGGATTTTTTGCCGGGGATTATTCTTGGTTTGTTGATCACGGGCGTGGGAAAAACTTTTTTTCATTTGACCCATATGGGCGTACCATCTAAGGCATGGCGGGCCCTGTTGCGGCCAGATCGATCCTGGATCAGCCGGGGGCTGTGGGGGATTGTTTTCTTTGTTGGTTTCGGGAGTATTCATGTTCTTGGGATGCTCTTTAATGTGGTGCCTGCTGGTCTGGAGTCTGCGGTTTATATATTGGCTATTGCCGGGGCAATGGTGGTGGTGACTTATCAGGGCTTTGCCATGTCCCATTCAACGGCCATTTCATTCTGGAGTACAGGTTTGATGCCTATATCCAGCATGTTGTACGGTTTACTTATGGGAACCTCTCTTGTTTTGGTTTTGAGCCTGTTGGGTTTTTCAATCTCAAACCCGGAATATTTTTCTATGGTAGGCTTGGCGCAGATCGCTTTGATCATTGCCGTACAAATTTGTCTGTTAAGTCTGCTTCATGGGGCTAAGAACGGATCAAAAGGCGCGCAGCAATCATATATTTTACTGGTCAAAGATTTTTTGGCGCGGCCTTTTCTGTTTGGTGTTGTCGGGATCGGCAGCATTATTCCTCTGCTGATTCTGCTGTTTATCCCCACAAATTTTATCACAAGCCTGATTGTCACAGGCTGTATCATGTTGGGTTTTTATCTATTCAGGCTGCTTATCTTTAAAGCGGGGGTTCTGGATCCTATTCTAAGCCCGGCAGATATATTCAAGCGTTAAATAAGTCTTTCTTATTTCGTATGGCAGTCGGCGGATGTATGGACATTCGCCGGGTGTTTTTCTTTAAAATTTAGCCCTATTTCAGTATATGAGCGAACTTTGGGTATTAAATTCTGGTTGACAAAAGCTATAAATATATTTTAAGTTTAAATTAATCATAAAAATACATATAAAAAAATAATTAAATCACAAAGTATAATCGCTTATATCTTTTGAAGGCAACATTCAAAAGATATTTATCAAATAGAAAAATATATTGATATTAAACAGGGAGGAAAACTGTGACTGATAACACCCCAAAGAGAAATAATGACCTATTGAAAAACCTGCTCGGGTATAGCGCCTTGGCGGGTGTTTTGTTCGGAATGACTATGCCGGCTGGCGCGCAGACGAACGAAGAAAACACAAAAGAAAATTATGCTGTCTTGGAAGAAATTACGGTGACTGCGCAGAAACGTCAGCAGAATCTGCAGGAGGTTGGTATCGCCATATCGGCTTTCTCGGGCGGGATGCTGGATAAGATGGGCGTTACGCAAAGTTCCGAAGTAGCAGACCTTGTGCCCGGCGTACATATCAGTGGTAACCTTGCGGGTCAAAATACCCAGTTTACAATTCGCGGCGTTACCCAGAATGATTTTAATGATATTGTGGAATCACCGAATGCCGTTTATCTGGATGAGGGATATATAGCCATTGCGCAGGGACAGTCTTTTGCTACTTTTGATATAGACCGGGTTGAAATACTCAAAGGCCCGCAGGGTACGCTTTTTGGCCGTAATGCCACGGGCGGTTTGGTACATTATATCAGCCGCCAGCCGACGTTTGAGGGGGTTGAAGGTTATGTGGATGGGACAGTGGGCTTGTTTGACACCCCTGCCAATGCCGAAAGTTACGAAATCGTAGGGGCTTTAAATATTCCCTTTTCGGACAAGGTGGCGGCAAGATTTGCTGTTAAATACCGCCAGCATGATGGCTATTTAAAAAATAACTACCCTGAGGGTCAATTTGGGGGATCTCCCGGTGCTGGCGCGGGGGCTGATTTAGGGAATGATGATACTTTTTCCGCCCGAAGCACTTTTCTGTTTCAGCCTAATGAAAGTCTGTCGGTTCGCCTTTCGGGGAATTATTCGGCTAGCAGGCTGGCCACCGGGCCCTATCAATCTAAACCAACCATTGCGGTTTTTGAGAATGTGAATGGCATAGCGGAACTTGTCAATGTTATTGATGTGGCTGCGGGAGAAACACGGGCGTCTATTGCCCCTGATGGTTCTGATTTTGGCTCTGACCTGGATAATGATGGTATCTTTGGGTTAAATGATCCTGATGATGCGTTTCTGACATCACGTTTTGGCGTTGGTACTGACTTTTTTGGTTATGTTGATCCTGATGGTGCTGATTTTACGACATCAAGTGACTTTGCCTTTGAAAATCAGGGGAGCATTGACACATATGGGGTTAATTTGAATATTGGTTGGGATCTTAACGAGAATACAACATTAACAGCTATCTCTGACTTTAAAAGTTATGAAAAACTGCTTTTCATTGATGTGGATGCGGCACCGGTTAATCAATCCGCTAACTATGCCGGTGTCGATGCCACCAGCTTTACGCAGGAAATCCGCCTTAACGGTGAAGGTGAGGAATTCCGTTGGGTCGCAGGGCTGTTTTATTTGAATATCGATAATGAATCAGACAACGGGTTAAAGTTTCCTGTGGGCAGCGTTGTGCCCGGCGCGCCGTTTGATCTTGCGTCTGACGCCCGTCTTACGACGAATTCATATTCTGCCTTCGGGCAGATAGAATATGACATAAGCGACAAATTAACTTTCATTGCCGGTGTCCGTATCATAAGAGAAGAAAAAGATTATGAATTTTCTCAAAATCTTTATTTTACGCAAAGCTCTTTTGAAATTCATCAGGGAACGCCTATTCAAATCGGCCCCCTGTTTAACGGGCCGGGCGGTTCGCCGTCCTCATTTGTTGCCGCGACGGGCGATACGCTCTGGGCCGGTAACCTTCAACTGAATTACCGCCCAAATGATGATTTGCTCCTTTTCTCCTCCATAAAGCGCGGCGTCAAGGCGGGTAGTTTTAATGCTCAGTTGGCCGGAGGTGCACTGGTGCCAGATCTTGAAAATGCCATTCCCTATAAGGAAGAAATTCTGTATAGCTATGAGGCGGGCTTCAAGAAAACATTTGCGGATGGTCGGGGCCGTTTTAACGGTAATGCCTTCTATTATGATTATAATGACTATCAGGCATTTCTGTTTACCGGTGTTTCCGGAATTGTTGTGAATGCCGATGCCGAATATTTCGGTGCTGATCTGGAATTACAGTTTATACCGGTTGAAGGGCTGTTGACGCAGCTTTCCGGCTCTTGGATTAACGCTACGGTAAAGGATGTTCCCTTGCGTATTGGTGGGCCGATTGTGCGTGATGTTGATCCGACTTACACACCGGAATTTCAATTTTCAGGTCTGGTTCGTTATGAATGGGCCGCTTTTGACGGCATGATGTCTCTTTTGGCTGATGCATCATGGTCAGACTCCTTCTTTTATAACTTGAGAAATTTTGATGCTGATCAGTTTGACAGTTATTTCTTGATGAATGCCCGGTTGGGATGGACCAATGCTGATGAAACGCTGGAGGTCGCCCTTCAGGCGCGTAACCTGACAGATGCACGCGCCGGAACGCAGGGTTTTGATCTTGCCACATTATGCGGGTGTAACGAAGTCGCTTATCGCGCGCCGCGCTGGTTCGGATTTAATGTGAAATATAATTTCAACTAATAACGCCCGACCAGTTATTCAAAATATATTCCGATGACCTGAGGGTCAGGGCATGGACGGTGAAGGTGGGATTGACCCCGCCGCTGGTGGGGAATAATCCGGGGCCGGCGATAAAAAGATTGTCGATGTCATGGCATTGACCATAGGAATTGGTGACAGAGTTTTCCGCAGTATCCCCCATAATCGTGCCGCCCATGATATGCATGGGCCCCAAGGGGCCGTTCCAGAATTCTGTGGCCCCTGCGGCTTTGAAAATTTCGATACCTTCTTGTTTGGCCCCCTGCCATAAAGCATAGGAATCGGCATGGGACGTATGATGAACATGGGCCAACGGGATGCCGAACTTATCCTTTTTAGAAGAAAGCTTTACATGGTTTTCTTGTAAGGGCAAATCTTCTACGCATGCCGTCATGGTGCCAAAATGATGCGCGGCACGTGCCATGAATTCGGTTAGCTTCGCCCCGTAAAGACCGGGATTGCTGCCGCCGTATCCCAGCAGGTCATTGGGTTTTACGGCTTGCGCGATCATCCATTGATAACTGCCGAACCCTTTTATCCGCTGATCTTTGTGGTCGTATGAGTCTTGATTAAGCATCTGGCCGCCCGTGGCCCCCATATAGGGATCCGTTTCCTGGTCAAACAATCCATAAACAAGGGCCGCCGCATGGCTCATGATATAGGCACCGACCAGACCGCTGCGATTGGCAAGCCCTCCATCAGCAGAATTTAGGAGCAATCGCGGGTTTTGTATGGCATAGGCCGCAAGAATAACCACATCAGCCATGAGGATAATTTCTGCATCATCTTTATCATGGTAATGAACGCCGATGGCTTTTTTGCCGCTTTTATCGGTTAATATACGTGTCACGGCCGCATTATGAATGATATTAACATCCTGCTTTATGGCTTTTGGCAAATAATGGGCGAGGGGGCTTGCCAAAGCTCTGGTCGGACAGCCCGCATCACACCAGCCATCCCAAAGACAGGCTGTCCGGCCCTGATAATCACGGCTATTGATGGCAAGCGGCAGGGGGGATGTCCGTTTGCCAAGCTTTGCAAATCCTCTGGCGATGATTTCGCTTTGCTGGAATGCGGGGACTGGCGGCAGAGGATACGGATCCCCTTTCGGTCGCCAGATTTCCGCAGCATGATCACCTGAAATGCCAACTTCCTGTTGAATTTTATCATAATAGGGCCGGATATCATCATAGGCTATTGGCCAGTCAACTGCGCGACTATACAGGCTTTTTACCTTAAAATCTTCCACATGAAGGCGCGGCCAGACCGCATAATGATGCAGGGCAGACCCGCCGGTGCCATAGCCCGAATTAAAGACATTACCAATGGGCTGTTTGCCGTTTTCTTCAACAGGCGCACCGCCCCATTTCAGGCGCCGCGCATGAATCTGTGAACTGGTGAGGTCTTCGAGCCTTCTTTCCGGGCCGGCCTCCAGTATAGTGACTTTTTTGCCGGCCTCTGATAATTTTGCCGCCATAAGGCTACCTGCTGCGCCGGAACCGACGATGATAACATCTGTTTGGTTCTTCATGAGGGGGCTTCCCAGGGATGGGATGGCGCGATATGGGCCATATAGGGAATGTCCATGCTGTCAAAAGAACTCATCGTACCGTACGTCACATCAATGGCATCGCTGCGCAGGACGAAATAAAAGAAGGGGGCAGGGGGCGGGCCTTGTTCCGATTTTTGTTCCGTTTCTGGCCAGCCCGCCGGATTATTTTGCATCATGATTGAGATGAATTCAGATATTTCTGCCTCACTCAGGTCAAGGGGGCTTTTGTTGTATTTTAGCCGCACTGATCTTTCAAAGGCCTTAAGGGCAGACGCATAGAAGTTCTTAAAGGGGGGATTCACCCGCAAGTACCGCAGGATCAGGAGATTATCCTCATATGCTGCTGACAATTGATGGTCTATGAAATGGGAAAGCCCTGCGGACTTTGCGCCCGGCACAATAGCATCAGAAAGAAAGTCAAGGGTTGAAACTTGTTTTTGATCTAAACTTCGGAAAGGAATTTTTCGTGTTTTTGCTTCGGCAGGGGTGAGGTTAATAACCCCGTCACCAAGCAGGAATGCCATAGTGAAAGCGCCGCTGCCCAGAGAAAATTCTCTTCTGTTGATTTTTATGGACCCCTCCTCTTGTTTATTCTTCTTCATCAAAGGATGGTCTGTGGGTGGCCGCAATGCGGGCGCCCTGATCATACATCCCTGTCATAATGTCAAGAATTTTACTGCCGCCAGTAAGCTGTTCATCCATGGCCCGAATGGCTTCGGTCATTTCAATCAAAAGCCCCTTGCGTAAGCCTACAAAGCGTTCCACAACCTCATTACCTGATGGGGTCACGCGGTAACGGACGCCTTTGCGGCGGTTATCGGTAGATGTCTTTTCAACCAGTTTGTCCTGGGTAAGTTTGCGGATGGAATATTGAATGTTGGTATTATCATCGCGATTAAGCAGGCGGGCGATTTCAGTAATGCCCTTGGGCCGGCCGCGCATGGCGATTAAATTAAGAATCGCGCAGTCGCTGGCGCTCATATTGAAGCCAGAGGCAGCCACCATGCATTCCTTCATCCATCGTGAAAAACTCTCATAAGACCGTAATAAGGAATATTCCAGTTCCGTCAGGGAAATTTCATGATCATTGGTGGCAAGATGCCAGCGCCGATCCAATTCCAGTGTTGCTTTTTTTTTGGGTTTTTTAAAATCTTTTTCGTTTTTATCTGACATATGTAAGTTTCGCTACCGTTATATTATACTCTTGCAAGGTAATTTGCCTCATTCGAGTTTCAATTCATACATATATATTATATATAGGGGCCTGTAATTTGATCAAGTTTTATATCATATTTTAATAAGTAAATTTATTATAAACCGGACGGGATTTCCGGAATATTATTATGCCATTCATATTGTTTTTTAAGTAAGTCGGTTGATTTGGGGCAAATATAAATTTATAAAAAAGCAATGGGGGGAATTCGGGAGACTTAATATCTTTCAAGTTAAAAGATCAGGAGTTTACTATGTATGCAGATAACCAGATACGCCGGAACAATATTCGGGACATCACCAAGCTAAAGGGTGTGCGGCCTGTGGTGTCGCTCACCGCCTATACGGCCCCAATGGCGGCGCGGCTTGATCCTCATGTGGATTTTCTGTTGGTGGGCGATAGTCTGGCCATGGTGCTTTATGGCATGGAAAGCACCATCGGGGTTTCCTTAAACACCATGATCGAACATACCAAGGCCGTTATGCGGGGATCGCAAAAAGCCATGGTGATACTTGATATGCCGTTTGGCTCTTTCGAACAGTCAAAGGAGCAGGCCTTTAAGAATGCCTCCCGCGTATTACGGGAAACAGGATGCGCGGCTGTTAAGCTTGAAGGCGGGGCTGTCATGGCAGAAACCATCAAGTTTCTGGTGGACCGGAATATTCCGGTCATGGCCCATATTGGGTTGCGCCCGCAAGCCGTGCATGTGATGGGCGGCTATCGCACCCAAGGTAAAAATGAAGAAGAGCGCAGTCAAATTCTGAATGATGCTTTTGCCATTCAGGAAGCCGGTGCCTTTGCTGTTGTTCTAGAAGGGGTGGCGGAGCCATTCGCGGCGGAAATCACTGAAAAACTAGATATTATAACCATTGGCATTGGGGCGTCGGTTGAATGTGACGGGCAGATTCTGGTGGTTGAGGATATGCTGGGATATTTCCCCAGCAATGCTAAATTCGTCAAGCGTTACGCGGAGGTTGGGGAGGCTATTGATTCTGCGGTGAAACAATATGCGGATGATGTGAAGGCTAAAATATTCCCAAGCTTAGAACATACGTATGGGTTAAAGCCTAAATCCTGACATTTTTTGGCTTTAAATCATCATTCCAAGGGGAATTTGCCCTTTTTTATGGGCAACTGCCATTGCCTGATTGCCTTCTGGGCAGAGCCGCGCTATCTTGACCCGCCGAAAGGCTATTTGTGGGATAATATGAAAACAGGAGTATTGATTGTCCGAAGAATTTATTCGCGGAGTTGACGAAGACCTTCGCCATAAACAACTGACCAGCATGTGGAAAAAACTTGGACCATATGTGATTACGTTTCTGGTGGGGATCGTGGTGTTTGTTGCCGGTAATGTGACGTTGAAAAATTATAATGAGAGCAAATACGCCAAAATTGCAGATCAATATAGTAAAGCCGAGCAGCAGGTTGAAGCCAACCAGATTGATGCTGCTCTGAAAATGCTTCAGGGCCTGGCAGATACGGATGTGGACGGCTATCAAATCCTTATTGCCTTCAAAGAAGCCGAGATTGAACTGGGCAGAGGCAATAAAGATCAGGCGGTTATCGCGTTGGATGCACTAGTGAATTCCTCAAGTGTGGATAAGGTTTATCGGGATTTAGCGAGCTTGAAAGCGGCAATGATTGTCTTGGACACGGCTTCATATGATGATATTAAAGCGCGTCTGGCCCCCCTGACGATCGAAGGTAATAGTTGGAAATACATGGCCAAGGAGCTATTGGCCATGGCCGCGTTAGCGAACGGTAAAGGCGAAGAAGCCAAACGACTGTTAATAGAATTGGAACAGGACTTGGAAGCCCCGCATAATGTTAAAAGCCGCGCAAAAGACTTTCAATCCGTTATAGAATAAAAATAATCGTTAAGGATGTGCCGCAAATGGTTTCGCAGAATAAATCAGTGACAATATTTTCCAGAGTAATCTTAATCAGTGCTTTATGTGTCGCCATAGCAGCCTGTAGCGGATCATCAGAAGATACCAAGGATAAAAAAAGACTGTCTGGGGAGCGCATTCCCGTTCTGACTTTTGGACAAAGTTTAACGGAAAATGCCGATTTAGCCAACCTTCAGGTTCAATTGCCAAGGCCCTATACCAATAAAAATTGGGCGCAGGCCGGGGGTAATCAGCATCATGTTATGCAGCATTTAAGCCTTGGCGATAATCCTAAAAAAATATGGTCCACAGATATTGGTGAAGAGTCAAACAGTCGGCGCAGTATCGTCAGCATGCCTGTGGTGCAGGATGGGGTGATCTATGCGATGGATTCCATGTCCAAAGTGACGGCCCTGAATTCGGATACGGGAAAGAAACTGTGGCAAAAAGAATTTAAAGAACCGGGCGAAACTGAGAATATTTCATATGGCGGCGGCGTTTCGGCTGGGCCAGATGCGCTTTATATTACCAACGGTTACGGTCATGTCGCGGCGCTGTCCAAGTCAACGGGAGAGATAATCTGGCTGACCAGATTGAGCGTTCCGATGCGCGGCGCGCCGACTTATGCGGATGGGCGGGTTTTTGCCTTAACCCATGATAACCAGACCTATGCACTTGATGCCGCAGATGGTAAAATCTTATGGAGTGAGGTTGGTATTTCTGAAAATGCGGGCCTTGTGGGCGCGGCAAGCCCTGCGGTTATTGGTAATACGGTAATATCGGCCTATTCATCAGGCGAATTATATGCCATGAGGGTGGAGAATGGCCGCGTACTCTGGTCGGATACATTGAATACCCAAGGCCGCCTGACGGCCATGTCAACTTTGCGTGATATTGATGGTCATCCGGTGGTTTTTGACGGCAAAGTATATGCCATCAGTCACAGCGGGCGCATGGTTGCCATTGATCTTCGCTCTGGGGTTCGTATTTGGGAGCAGAATATCGGCTCAAAACATACGCCGTGGGTGGCCGGTGACTATATTTATGTGGTGACGGCAGAGGGTCAGGTGGTTTGCATAACCCGCCGGTCCGGCCTTGTGCGCTGGGTACGTCAGTTGGAAAGATTTAAAGACCCGGATCGCCGCAAAGAAGCCGTTTTATGGCATGGCCCGACTTTGGCCGGGGATCGCTTGATTATCACGTCATCCCATGGCTATGCGGTGTCATTATCGCCGTATGATGGCTCGTTCATAAGTGGTATGAAAATGCCGGATGATATGGAAATGGCCCCGATTGTGGCCAATGAAACGCTTTATTTTCTGACCCGTGATGCGGAACTTGTCGCCCTAAGGTAAGCTGCAAGATTAAGACTGTAATAGCTTTTAAAATGATAGTGATTGCTTTTTTGGCCCGTTTTGCGTAAAGACGGGCCAAATGTTATATGGCGTGCGTTTGCGCCATGCCTAAAATTTGGAAATGACCATGACGATTAAGGTGGCGATGATTGGCCGGCCCAATGTGGGTAAATCGACTTTATTTAACAGGCTTGTCGGAAAAAGATTGGCGCTTGTGGATGATACGCCGGGTGTGACCCGTGACCGGCGGGAGGCCAAGGCAAGTTTGGGCGGTATGAATTTTCTGGCCATTGATACGGCGGGGCTTGAGGAAGACGGCGATACCAAGCTGTCGGCGCGCATGCGGGCGCAAACCAATATCGCCATCGAAGAGGCGGATTTTGTCCTCTTTATGATTGATGCCCGCGCGGGGGTTACGCCGCTGGATAAATATTTTGCCGATCTTTTGCGCCGGGGAAAAACACCGGTGATCTTGGTCTGTAATAAATGTGAAGGACGGGCCGCCGAAGCCGGCGTATATGAGGCCTTTTCCTTGGGAATAGGTGACCCCGTCCCGATTTCTGCGGAACATGGCGAGGGGCTTTCCGAGCTGATCGAAGCCTTTGATAAAGTCATCCTTGAACAAGGGCTTACCGTAGAAGAAGAGCCAGAAGAAATCATAAGCAAGTCCATATCAATCAGGGACGAGGTCAGTGATGAAGAGGCTGATGCGACTGAAATAGATAGCGGCCTGCCGCTGCAAATGGCCATCGTTGGACGGCCAAATGTGGGTAAATCCACCTTGGTCAACTATTTACTTGGCGAAGAACGCCAAATCACGGGCCCCGAGGCCGGCCTGACCCGCGATTCCATCGGGGTTACCTATTATTATGAAGGCCCGGATGGGACCCGTGAAATACGCATGTTCGATACGGCAGGTTTGCGCCGTAAATCAAAGGTGATGGAAAAGCTGGAAAAGCTGTCCGTCGCCGATACCATTCGCGCGCTCAATTTTGCCGAGGTGGTTGTGCTGATGATTGATGCGACCATGCCTTTTGAAAAGCAGGATTTGAATATTGCCAGCCTGATCGTGCAGGAGGGCCGGGCGCTGGTTATCGCGCTGAATAAATATGACATGATGGAAAACCGTCAGGAAGTCATGAAAGATATTCAGGAAACCCTTGAACATTCCCTGCCGCAGGTTAAGGGCATTCCAGTGGTGCCCATATCCGCCTTGACCGGCAGGAGCGTTGATAAATTAATGCCGGCAGTTTTTGAGTCTTACCGCCTGTGGAACCGGCGGGTAAGTACGGCCAAACTCAATAAATGGCTGGCGGCCACCATGGCCTATCACCCCCATCCCTCGGTCAAAGGCCGGCGCATAAAAATGCGTTATATGACACAGGTTAAAACCCGCCCGCCCACATTTGCCATATTCTGTAACCGTCCCGCTGATGTGGCCCGCAGTTATGAGCGTTATATGCTTAATGAAATCCGCTGGGACTTTGAATTGCCCGGCGTGCCGATCCGGCTGCTGCTGCGCAAGGGCGATAACCCTTATGGCAAATCCCTGAAATGATTATTCGTCCTGTCAGCAGCGCCGACGCGGCGGTTTTTCAGGAAATCATGAAAACATCTATTGCGGCTTTATGTGCTTCGGCTTACGGCACAAAAGCTACGGCCGCATGGGTGTCGGGCGATAACCCAGTCTTTCACTTTCAAGTTCCTGAATTTGCCTTTGTTGCTGAAAAAGACGGTGAGATCATTGCGGCCTGCGGCTGGAGCCTGACTGACAAGGTTGATTTGCACCCTGTGGGAGACAGAATAATTGAAAATCCCACCCATGCCCGTATCAATGCGGTTTATATCAAGCCGGGTTTCGAAGGCCATGGCCTTGGCCGCAAAATGATGGCCCACCTTGAAGCGGATATCGCGCGCCGGACGGAGCTGCGGGATATCTATCTCTGGGCCACCAAAAACGCCATCCCCTTTTATCTGGCCATGGGCTATCAGCCCGGCATAGACGAATACCCCGAGGTCGCAGCAGGATTTAAAATTCAGGTTAGATACATGTGGAAGCGGTTGGGTTAGGGGGAGGTGCTTTTAGCTCGAAGTGGACATTAGAAATTTTGTTTATGAGGCTTCTGCATAACACACTTTTTTCGAATTTCCGGAAAATTCTATCAATGATAACAACAAGTTATTTTCTTGTTTTCATAAAGTATGGGGTTATGCTGAGGTCTCTTTATTATATAAAATTATTTTTTTATAGCGCCATTAATTTTGTTGCAAAACTTATAAAATTCTGCAAAGTCGCCTTTAACAATATTTGAATCTGTTTTAAATTTTTCAAGATATTTTGCTTTTAAACTATTTTTTGCTTTTTTGCTTTCTTCTTTGTTGTCTGATTGCATAGCTGTGATTAATCCAGAATTATCGTTATTAACAATTTGTTTAATTCTTTCTGGCAGAAACCCTTCTATAGATCTTTTTCCTGCCTCATCTATCCCGATGGGAAAAAACGTTTTATTTTTTTTAAAGCCTAAACTTTCTAAATTTTTCTTAACTTTAGATTCAGCGTCCAAATCATAAGTAATAATCACCTTTGAGTATTTATCTCTCATGAACTTAAGTAAATGACTACCACTTATTAAAGTACCATATCCTTCATAAACAAATATTTCACCCTTTTGACTCAGGGCATTTGTTTTGTGCACTTCATCTCTGCACAACTCCAAATAGTCCTTATCAATAGATCCTTCAACTAAAATTAGCACATTAGATTTGCTGAATAGGGCTGTTTTAAAAATTTCAAATTCAGGGCCAATAACTCCTAGTGTATGCTCAAAAGGTTTTTTCCAATCATCCCCTTCAATAGGCATAATTATAGAATTTTTATATATTTTCGATCTAGGAATTTTATTTCTATCCAAAAGAATATTTGATGTTTGACTTTCATGACTAAGTAAATAAGGACTATGCGTAGTTGCTATAACCTGAATTCCAAGTTCATCGGTTATGTCTTGTAAAACTGTACTAAAATGAGCTTGTGCAAGCGGATGTAAAAAACTTTCTGGCTCTTCAATTAGTAAAATAGGCGTTATTCTATCAGTCACTTTTGGAGATGTTGCTAAATTTTTAGCGTCAAAAAGATTCTTAATGATTAGTGTTTGATTTCTTGTACCTGCCCCCCAATCATCTAATGGAATATCAATATCCTTGTATCCTAAAGAAATTTCAAATGGGTATTCTGTTACATCAAATTCAGGAGCTGTAAATTTAACTTCAAGTTTTTCACCAAGACTTCCAAGCATTACGCCTAATTTATCTGACTGTTCTTTAAAAACTTTATTCATTTCCGTCTGTAAATTTTTTGATTTTGCGTCAATTTTTTTTTGATTTTCTTCGGGAATGCGAGATAAAATGCCATGAAGCCTTCGACGGCGTGTAAAGTACATTTGTCTTGTCATTGTAGAATTATGGAAGATAATAGTGTTGTTAAGTTTTTTATAAATTTCTTGGGAAATAAAATCATCTGTTATTTCAACATCAGAAATGACTATTTTTGTTTCAGACGTCCCACCTGAAAAAACTGTTTTTTTAACTAAAAAATTATATTGGGTTGATCTCGAAGGAAGATTGGTTTTTTCTTGGGATAGTCTTTCAATAAAATTTACTAAACTTTGATCTTCCACAGCCGTCACTGATACCATTACTTCAATAGAAATATTTTCTTTTTTAGGGTCATTTTTTTTCCATGCTGGATAATCTACTTTGTAAGATATTTCAATATCATCACTAAACCAGTCGCGATCATTTTCTCCAAAAACAAGTCTAATAGCTCTTATTATATTAGATTTTCCGGAGTTGTTCTTTCCACATATAGCTGTATAGCAGCCATCAAATTTAAAAGTAACATCTTCTAAGGTTCTATAATTTTTTACATGTAAGGTTTTTAATTTCATATAAGTAAACTTTTAGAATATTTCATTTTATGTCTTTTGACTCTGTTTTAGGCTGAAAATGGATATTAATTTAAATGCCTGTAAAACTCATCCCTCAAATCCCTCCTATTTAGGAAGGTGATGTATCAATCATATACATGGTTGTTGTGTTCTTCAACTGGATAGTTTTAGCGTCTCTTGAGAAGATTAAGTCCATGACCACCATTCCTGCGAAGGTAGGAATCCATTTGTCCACCATACGGCCTGTATCAAGCATGGACCCTGAACTGAATTCAGGGTGACAGTGGGGGGAGTGATTTTTTGGTAAGTGGTTGGTCATGTCAGCTTAATCTTAATCCTTTAACCTTGCCGTCTTTTTTCCAGTTTCATGGCGCGGGATAGGGGGGTTTTGAGGAGAAGAATGAGCAGGGAACCGGTGCCGACAATTCCGGCATGGAGTAACCAGAACATCTCGCCGGGAATTTGTTCATAAAACCGGCCAAGCCAGCCACTGAAAATCCCGCCAAAGAAAATAGCGAGATAACAGATGCCAAGCATGGTTGAATTAACGGCCCGCGGCGCCGCCCGTGATACGACGGCCAGGATAATCGGCCCGAGGTAAAGAAAAGTTGACCCGGTAATGAAGTGAAAAACAACCGGCCAGAACAGACTTACTTTCCCGTCAGACATAGCCTCGCCCAGACTTAACCAGAGGCAGGCCAGCGCAAAAATCATACAGCCTATACCAACCTTGGTCAGGTCAGATGGTTCTGTTCCGCGCGCAGATTGCCTTTTCCAAAAGGCCAGAATGAAAGGCGCAAACAGAAGGACAGCAAAAGAATCCAGAGACTGGAACCAAGTGATCGGAATCATAAAATCGCCGACATCTCTCATGACCCGTTCCTTTACCCAAAGCGGATAACTGTTCCAGATTTGGGTCTGGGCCGTCCAATATAAGGCGGTTATAGCCAAAAAGAATAATATGGCCGTGATAATCTTGCCATCGCCCTTTTCCAGTTTTACGGGCTTATTGTCTTTTGTTCTCACCTGATCAGGTGGCAGATGCTTTTGTCCGGCAATATAAATAATCAGCGCAACAAGCATACCAATGCCGGCGGCTCCAAACCCTAGGTGCCACCCATATAATTCACCAAGTGTGCCGCATACCAGTGGGGCCGCAAAAGCACCGACATTGATACCGATAGCATAGAATGAAAACCCGGCATCACGGCGTGAATCAGATTTGGGATATAAGGCCCCGACTTGAGCGGCCAAATTGCTCTTTAAGAACCCGACCCCCAGAATAAGTGCGGCCAGAGCAAAGAGAAACAGCGTTTCATCGACCATTAGAAAATGCCCGATTGTCATCAATATGCCGCCGGTGATCACCGCTTTTTTGCGTCCGATCAGACGATCACCGATAATACCGCCCAGAACAGGTAGAAAGTATACAAGCCCGATATAAAGCCCGAATGCCTGGGTTGCGAATGCGGTTATAGATAATTCACCAAAAACACCCTCGACAATGGATCGGAAACCCGAAAGGCCAATAACTTTTTCCGCATTGCCGGGCTGAAATAAATATGACGTCATATACAAAACGAGAAGTGCCTGCATCCCGTAAAATGAAAATCGTTCCCAGGCCTCGGTAAAAACAATGAAAACTAGCCCTTTTGGATGACCTAAGACATCATTTTTTGCTGAATTTTTTTCTGATGTTAAAGTTTCTGTCTTTATCGTCATAATAATCTCACAAGAAAATACCCATTGTTCTATGGCAGGTAAAACGGGCCCTGTTGCTTGGTCGGATAGAGTTCCAAACGTCACCATTTCTTTGATACTATATCGTATCAAGCATATTGTAAGCTAGATTATATATATTAAGTTAGATTGTATATATTAAATGGTATTATATATTAAGAAAACTTGTAAAGTCAGTGGCAATAATGAAAATATTGCGCAGGAATTACATGCAAATAGTTATTGTTCTGACTTGTATTAATGTCTTTGACAGGGATGGTTTTGTTCTGTGGGGTGTTAATGGGCCCTAACCTTTATCATCTCTTGTATCGCCTCGCGTTCTATTGTACAGAACCCGTAAAGGAGATCACATGGCCGGAACCAACAGTTTGGAAAATAAAATGCTGCATGAGGATGGCCCGGCGATTATTTTGATCGGGGCGCAGCTTGGCGAAAATATCGGCAAGGCGGCGAGGGCCATGTATAATTTTGGCCTGACTGACCTGCGGTTGGTCGCGCCCCGTGATGGTTGGCCCAACCCGGATGCCATTCCGGCGGCGGCTGGCGCGGATATTGTGCTGGATAAGGCGCGTGTGTATGACAGCACAGCCGAGGCCATTGCCGATCTGAACTATGTTTATGCCACCACGGCGCGGCGGCGCGATATGATCAAGACGGTGGTCACGCCCCGTAAATGCGCGGGCCTCATGCGGGGGTATAGTGATATAGGGCAAAAGGTTGGCCTGTTGTTTGGCCCTGAAAAGGCCGGCCTGAAAAATGATGATGTGGCGCTGTGTGATGCTATTGTCTCGGTGCCGTTAAACCCTTCTTTTGCCTCGATCAATTTAGCACAGGCGGTCATTGTAATGGCCTATGAATGGTTCCAGACAGGTGCAGATCAACCGGATCACTTTACGCCGCAGTTAGGCACGACACCCGCCTCATCAGAAGACCTGCAGAAATTATTCGACCATATGGAAGACGAACTGACCGAGGCCGGATATTTCCGCCATGACCAGCGGCGATCCACCATGAAACGCAATCTGCGCAATATCTTCAAAAGATCAGAACTGACCCACGAGGAAGTCAGCACCCTTCGCGGAGTGGTAAAGGCCCTTGCCACTGGCGGCGGGCCGGGCTGGATCGCGGAAAAGGCTGAATTGGCAAAAAAGATGAAAGATAATGGCCGAAAATAAGAACTGAAGGGCCTTTTCAATTGACTTTCAGGAGATGTCCCCTATATTCCGCCCAACGTGAATGACTCAGGCGAAAATCTTGGGTTGCATGGAGTGTTTTTGTTCTTGGGCAAATCCTTTTTCATGGCGCTGATTTCAACAATTTAACAGAAGCGATTCTATAAAATGACAAAACGTACACAAGCTAAGTATAAAATTGACCGCCGTATGGGCGAAAATATTTGGGGCCGTCCTAAATCTCCGGTAAATTCCCGCGAATATGGCCCGGGCCAGCATGGTCAGGGACGCCGCAGCAAACTATCCGACTTTGGCATTCAATTGCGCGCCAAACAAAAGCTGAAAGGCTATTACGGGGATATTACCGAAAAACAGTTTAAACGTGTTTATAAAGATGCTGACAGCAAACGTGGTGACACGGGTGAAATTTTGGTCGGCCTGTTGGAAAGCCGTTTGGATGCGCTGGTTTACCGCGCAAAATTCGTTCCAACAATCTTTTCTGCACGCCAGTTCGTCAATCATGCTCATGTGACGGTTAATGGCAAAAAAGTAAATATTCCCAGTTATCGCGTTAAAGCCGGTGACGTGGTTGAAATTCGTGAAAAATCACGCAATATTCCTATGGTTATTCAGGGGATCGGCTCTAATGAGCGTGATATTCCAGAATATTTGACATTGGAAAATAACGGCACAAAAGTTACTTTCCTGCGCGTTCCTACATTGGATGAAATTCCCTATCCGGTTCAAATGGAACCAAATCTTATCGTGGAATTTTACTCCAGATAAGGTGACACAGGCACTAGGCCAAAAGTAATGATACATTAAGAAGCTGTCCTATAATATAATGGGGCAGCTTTTTTTGTGATGAATAAATTTAATATAGTTTCTTGACGGAAACTGTTAGAGTTGCCCCGAACAATAACCATATAAAAGGTGTGATATGACGGCAGTGATTGAGAGTTTTCTGACAGGCTTTCCTATATTTATTCTTCATTTTCTGATCACGTTGTCCATGTTTGTTCTCGCGGTGATTATATATGAAAAAATCACCCCTTTCCGGGAACTTATAATGGTTAAGCAGGGCAATATTTCTGCGGCCATATCTTTATCTGCGGGCATTGTGGGGCTTGCCATTCCTCTGGCGGTTTGCCTGACCGGGAGCGTCAATCACTGGGATATTATTATTTGGGGTATGGTTGCCCTGATCGTACAGGTCGTTGCGTTTTATGCCGCACATTTCATTATTGATGATTTGCGGGGCCGTATTGAGCGAGATGAGATTGGCCCGGCGATACTTTTATTTTCCGGAAAGATTTCGGTGGCACTGATCAATGCCGCGGCCATTGCCGTCTAGCCCATGAGCAATTTTTACCTCTGGCTTTCAATCTTCATTATTCTTACGGCAATTGCCTCTTCATTTCCGCAGAATGGCACAATGCCGGTGCCGCCCATGGGCCTGCGGCCCGGGGCTGTTGAAAAGGCACCGCCTCCTTTGGGGGCTATAAGGCTGGAAGGCAAGGGCATTCTTCGCCAAAAGAGCCGTCATGACCCCGTGGTCACAATTAATCTGGATGGAAAACCCAAGGGCAGCATTTCTACGGGCACGGCCTTTGCGCTTTCAGAGCAGGGGGTCTGGGGCACCGCCCGTCATGTGACCGAAGGATGTACTGATCTTGTGGTTTTACTGAATGCGCGCAAGGGGTACCGGGTGAGTGAAGTATATGAACATCCTACGGCGGATGTGAGTATTCTGAAAACCGCCGTGGGGGCCAGACCGTTCCAGATTGAAGAGCAGGAATTAAGCTATAATGCGGAAGGCTTTCATTTTGGCTTTCCACGCGGAGAGCCGGGTAATGTATATTCCCAACTGATTGGTCGCCGTATTATCAAAACCCGGGGCGTGAAAAGCAGTAGAGAATCTGTTCTGGTATGGGCCGAAAAAATCCGCCAGCCGGATCATGACCTGTCACTGGGGGGTATTAGCGGCGGGCCTGTCCTAAATGCGCAGGGTCATCTGGTCGGGGTTCATATTGCCGGTTCCGTACGGCGGGGCAGATCCTATTCATCCTTGCCGGAAACTGTCATTTCCCTTTTGCAGCGGATTGACTATTTCGTGGATGCGGATTTTACGCAAGATGAAGCCTTGTATCAGGTTGACCATTTGAGCCAGACGGGAAATATATTGCGCAAAAGGCTATCCGTTGCCAAAGTTGTCTGTATGGTAAAATGATAAAACCCCGTCTGCATAATGGCAAAACGGGGTTTTTGAACAGATTTTGATCCCGGTTTCTAATCCCGGATTTTGGTGCTAGGCTTTGGGCTTGATTTCATTCTGTTCGAACAGTCCGGTCAATTCGCCGTTCGCGGCCATTTCACGGATGATATCACAGCCCCCGACAAATTCACCTTTGACATAAAGCTGGGGAATGGTCGGCCATTCGCTATATTCTTTAATGCCGTCCCTCAGGGCAGGGTCCTGCAAAACATCAAAGGCTTCAAAATCCACCTTGAAGTGATTAAGGACTTCGACAACCGTTGCGGAAAAACCGCATTGGGGGAACATTGGGCTACCCTTCATATAAAGCACAACGTCGCTTTTCTGAATATCGTCTTTGATGCGATTAAAAACTGGATTTGTCATTTTTTATTCCTGATTTGTTATTTTCAAATTAAAGTTATACGGGTACTGATGTCTGAAGGGCAAGCGCATGAAGGTCATCGCCCATTTTCCCCTTTAACGACTTATAGACCATTTGATGCTGCTGAACGCGGCTTTTGCCTTTAAAGGCCTCAGAGATAACATGAGCCGCATAATGGTCACCATTACCTCGCAAGTCCTGAATGGTCACGACGGCATCCGGAATTGCTTCCTTGATCATTTTTTCAATTATTGCGGCTTCCATCGCCATATCTTGGGTCTCCTCGTTTAATCTATGCTCATATAGTCTGGCATCCAGCTTTGATGATTGCCGACTAATTCTGACACTGATATGGGGTCGGCAGCGGTTAAAGTCAATGATGCGCCAGTTGTTTTACCAATGATCTGCACTGTAACGCCGCCGGCGCGGGCATTTCTTAGCACTTCGTCACGATGCTCAGGGGATACAGAAAGAATATAACGGCCCTGATCTTCGCCAAAAGCATAGGCGTGAAGAGGGGTGTTGCCATTATCAATCGTGATATCCATACCGATTTCGGAGGCCATGACCATTTCCGCCAAGGCCACATATAATCCGCCGTCGGAAATGTCATGACAGGCTGAAATGCTGCCGTCATTGATTTGCACCCGAACAAAATCGCCGTTTTTCTTTTCGAGTGCCAGATCAACGGGCGGCGGGCGGCCTTCTTCGCGGCCTTCCATGACATCAAGATATAAGGATGCGCCAAGGTGGCCCTTGGTTTCGCCAATCAAAATCAGGACTTCGCCTTCGGCCTTGGGGGCGATCGTGACCATTTTGGATGAATCATTAAAAAGACCAACGCCGCCAATGGCGGGTGTCGGATGAATGCCCGTGCCGTTGGTTTCATTGTAAAGGGACACATTGCCGGATACCACCGGATAATCCAGTGCGATGCAGGCCTCTCTCATACCCTCGATACAGCCGACGAATTGCCCCATGATTTCGGGACGTTCAGGGTTGCCAAAATTAAGGCAGTCGGTGATGGCCAGCGGCGTTGCGCCCACAGCCGTCAAATTGCGCCATGTTTCAGCGACGGCCTGTTTACCGCCTTCGAACGGGTCAGCATAGCAATAGCGGGGCGTGCAATCTGTCGTGATGGCAACGGCCTTATCTGTGCCATGAATACGTACCACGGCCGCATCACCGCCCGGTTTTTGAATGGTGTCGGCCATAACCTGAGTATCATATTGTTGCCATATCCAGTTCCGGCTGCATAAATTCGGTGAGCCGATCATTTTAAGCAGGGCTTGTTTCATATCTTGCGGGGCCGTCACATCGGCGGCATTTAAGTCTGCTTTGGGGGCTGTTTTAATCCATGGCCGGTCATATTCCGGTGAATTATCCGCCAGCGGCTGGGTCGGGATATCAGCGACAACTTCGCCTTTAAAGGTCAGGGTCAGGTTGCCCGTATCTGTGATCACGCCAATGACCGCAAAATCCAGATCCCACCGGTCAAAGATTTCTTTGGCTTCTGCCTCGCGCCCGGGTTTCAGGACGATCAACATGCGTTCCTGACTTTCAGACAACATCATTTCATAGGGGGTCATGCCTTCTTCGCGCTGGGGCACCATGTCAAGATTAAAGGCAAAGCCAACGCCGCCGCCGGAAGCCATCTCGACCGAGGAGGATGTCAGGCCGGCTGCGCCCATATCCTGAATGGCCACCACCATATCGGTGGACATTAATTCAAGGCAGGCTTCGATCAGAAGTTTTTCGGTGAAAGGATCACCAACCTGAACCGTTGGGCGTTTTTCTTCGGTATCTTCGGTGAATTCCGTGGAGGCCATCGTGGCCCCGTGAATGCCGTCCCGCCCGGTTTTGGAGCCGACATAGATAACCGGATTGCCAATGCCCGCCGCTGCCGACAGAAAGATTTTATCCTGATCGGCAAGGCCAACAGTCATGGCATTTACCAGAATATTGCCGTTATAGGACGGATGGAAATTTGTTTCGCCGCCCACTGTCGGCACGCCGACACAATTACCATAGCCGCCGATCCCTTCGACCACACCGCTGAGCAGATGACGGGTTTTAGGATGGTCTGGTGCGCCAAAACGCAAGGCATTCATATTGGCAATAGGCCGCGCCCCCATGGTGAAGACATCCCGCAATATGCCGCCAACGCCGGTCGCCGCCCCTTGATAAGGTTCGATATAGGAGGGGTGATTGTGGCTTTCCATTTTAAAAATGAGCGCCTGATTGTCGCCAATGTCAATAACGCCGGCATTCTCCCCCGGCCCGTGGATGACCCAAGGGGCTTTTGTGGGCAGAGTTTTAAGATGCAGCTTTGATGACTTATAGGAACAATGCTCGCTCCACATGACAGAGAAAATGCCCAGTTCCGTTAAAGTTGGCGTGCGGCCCAGAATTTTTAAACATAAGGCATATTCATCATCGCTCAGGCCATGTTCCTTGACCAATGCGGGGGTGATATTTACGTTATTATTCCATTTTATGTCTTGGGTTATTTTTGGAGTCATAAGGGGCCCTTAATTAATTGCGTTGATCATACTTTGAAAGAACCCTAGGCCATCTGTACCGCCTTGGGCATCTTCTATCAATCTTTCGGGGTGAGGCATCATGCCAAGGATATTTTTGCGCCGATTGATGATGCCCGCGATATTATTGCGTGATCCATTGGGATTTGACGCCTGCGTCACTTGTCCGGCGTTATCCACATAACGAAAAGCAACCCGGCCTTCGCCCTCTAAGGCTTTAAGCGTTTCATCATCGGCAAAATAATTGCCGTCATGATGGGCCACGGGAACCGTGATAATTTGCCCCTCTGAATAAGCATTGGTGAAGGGAGTGTCGTTATTTTCCACCCGAAGTCTGGCATCTTTACAGACAAACTTCAGGCTTTCATTACGCATTAACGCGCCCGGCAAAAGTCCGGTTTCGGTCAAAACCTGAAAGCCATTACAAATGCCGATAACATTGCCGCCCCGGCCTGCATGCTCAATGACCTTTGTGGTTACCGGCGAGCGGGCCGCCATGGCCCCGCATCTGAGATAGTCACCAAAGGAAAAACCGCCGGGCAGGGCGATAAGATCAACAGGAGGAATTTCTTCGTCCTGATGCCATATTATATGCGGTTTGTGACCGGTTATTTTTTCCAGTGCCACAATCATATCACGGTCACAGTTTGAGGCAGGAAATACTATTACAGCAGTTTTCATGGACGCATCCCAGCTAAGTCAAAATTATTCAATTTCAATAGTGTAATTTTCAATGACCATATTGGACAGGAGCTTCTTGCACATTTCTTCAACAGCCGCCTCGGTCTTTGCCGGGTCTGTCTGCTGAAGGTCAATTTCAATATATTTGCCCTGCCGGACGTCATCCACACCATCAAATCCAAGGGCAGACAAGGCATGCTGGATTGCTTTTCCCTGGGGGTCGAGAACACCATTTTTTAAAGTGATATGTATGCGTGCTTTCACAATGCGGCCTTTCTAGTTTTCTGAGGATTATTCTTCTGTTTCGAGGCTGATACCAAGCCGGCGGGCCACTTCTTCATAAGCCTCTGCCTCTCCGCCAAGGTCACGGCGGAAACGGTCTTTATCCATTTTTTCGCCGGTTTTCATATCCCAAAGCCGGCAGTTGTCCGGGCTGAATTCATCGGCAAGGATAAGAACATAACCCGCATCATCTTCATCATAAAGCCGTCCATACTCGAGTTTGAAATCAACAAGTTCTATGCCAACACCGGCAAACATGCCGCGCAGAAAGTCATTTATCTGATGGGTCATGTCGAAAATTTCAGCTAATTCCTCATCATCGGCAAGGTCAAGAGACAGAATATGTTCTTCGGCAAGCAGCGGGTCGCCAAGGTCATCGTCCTTAAGAGAAAATTCAATGAGCGGGCGATCAAGGCGCCGGCCTTCTTCGAGGCCGAGTCTCTTGGCCATGGTTCCGGCGACAACATTGCGCACGATAACTTCAAGTGGGATAATTTCAACCTCACGAACCAGCTGCTCGCGGTCATTCAGACGATCAATAAAATGAGTAGGAATGCCAATACGTTCCAGATTAATCATCACAAGTTCGGTGATTTTGTTATTGATGATGCCTTTGCCGGTTATTGTGCCTTTCTTTTGGGCGTTAAATGCCGTGGCGTCATCTTTAAAATGCTGAACGATTGTGCCGGGTTCTGTCCCTTGAAAAAGGATTTTGGCTTTTCCTTCGTATAGTTTTTCACCTTTAAGTGTTTTTTGGGACATGTCAGCCTTCCTGCAGATAGATAAAATGAACATATATATTTTGCGGCGCATGATAGAATCAAGCGAGGCGAACATATATCAATTAAGCTCAGAAAACAATTGGAGACAGCCTCATGGAATAAAGAAAATAAAACTATTTGGCCTTTAAATTAAATTGGAGCTTACCCATATAAAATTATAGAAACAAATTGTTATCTGGCGTACAAGTGTTACATGAGTTTCTATTTGAAAAGTAATATACAGGAGAATTGATAAATGACTCAGTTTGAGGGGCGCGAAAAAGCCTATGAAAAAGAATTTGCCCGCAATGAAGAATTCGACTTTAAAGTTGTTGCCCGCCGCAATAAGCTGCTTGGTCTTTGGACGGCGGATAAAATTGGCTTGAGCGGGGATGACGCGCTGGCTTATGCCAAAGAAGTCATTATATCAGATTTCGAGGAAGCCGGTGATGATGATGTTTATCGCAAAGTGAAGGCTGATCTTGACGCTAAGGGCGTGGACATTTCAGAGCGTCAAGTTCGCCGCGAAATGGAAGATTTACTCTCCGTAGCGCGGGATCAGATGACGGCCGAGCTCAAGGGTTAACCCCCGCATCTCGACATCATTAAATAACAAAGCGGCTCTTTCACGTCTTGGGAAGGGTCGCTTTGTTATTTGTAGAATCAAGAAAATCAGATATTATGTTTGGACATGAGCCAGATATCATGTTTGGACATGAGATAGACATAATTCTACCAGATAAACTCTTGTAATCAGGCCGATCTATAATTACAGAGTTGTATATCTGTAAATCTAGTTATAGGTTAAGTCGCCGAAATCGCGTTATTTAAAGAGTTTTGACAAGGAGCCTTATCTTGAAGTTGATTAAATTGATTGTTGTGTTCATGAGTATGCTGTTGCCAACAATGTCACAAGCTTTGGATTATACAAAGCCTCAATTGCTGGAAGATAAATTTTATAAGGAATATTGGGAACAGCATTTTCTGTTTGAGGACGGCACCTTTGTCACTGCCCAGTTCCTCGTGGCAAATTTCCCTTGGCCTGTGGGGAACGCCCACGGCATCATGATTGCCAATGTGGTAAGTCCAGACGGGAAAAGAACTATTATCAAGAACGGCAGACGTCTTGGGGAATGGGGATTTGATTCGGAAAAATTTAACCTGTTCATTCATACTCATCGTTTGAAAAAAGGTGGCAATAATTATGATATTTATCTGGGATCAGATGATGGAAATAAAGTAAAGGCCGTGGTCTCGTCCGAAATCCAGCCTTTTAACCATAAGAAATTCACACATAAAAAAACTTATATGGAAACTTCTGTTTATCTGCCTTTTTTTGAGGGGTCAGGTAAATGGCAATTATATCAGGGCGAAGATGAGTCCTTCAAAACGGGGGAAGGTAAGGTTCAAGGCTTTGCGACCCATACGTTAATGACAGGCCGTCTTGAAAATATGTTAAAAGACTGGCTGCGGGTCAGTGGCCTTCGCGGTGCTGACAATCAGCCGCTTCCATTTTTATCAGCCATTGAAAGGCCTGATGGCACTAAGGAGTTTATCCTTATCCTTAAAGATGAGGTGGGCAATATTACAAAATTTTCGGATGTCACCATTGATTATAAAAAAAATAAAAAGGCAAAAAATGGCTCTTCCTATCCGACGTTGATTAAGATTGCGGGCAAAAATGGTAAGGATAGTTTGGTTGGTACAATCCGCCTGAGCCGCAAGATTGATCATTTTAATATCTATGACCATTTGAATTTTTTTGAAAGAAGCTTTGCCATGTCACGGGCCTCTGTCTCCAATTATCGCTATATTGCGGATTACGACCTGACCTATGCGACAGGCAGCGAAATTAAAAGTCTTACCGGAAAGGCTCTCAGCGAATATCAAGATATATTGGGGCCAAAAATACGAAAGAAAACCAAAAGAAGAGGTGGGCGGTAATGGGTTGTTAAAAGTGATGGTTTGAATCATGATCGTAACGGCTGTGCTGGCGGTAATCTGTACCAGTTATTACGGGATATTATTATCAGGGCGGCTGATCCGATACGCCCTGATCAACCGGGCGGAATTTTTTGTTAATCAATGGGTCAGAGATAGTCAAGAAATTGGCAAGAGAGTCTCTGGAAAATTGAAGATTCTGCCTGTCATACCATTTTTTCCGCTAACTGTTTTGCCCTTTGCAAAACTTTCCAGTAATCGCCGCCGTAGGGGTGATATGAGCAGAGACAGATAGAATAATGAGGGAAAGCCATAAAATCCCTTTCCCATCATATTGCAGAAAGCAAGGTCTTTACGTATGACGTTGAATGAATCTTCGTATTTCTGCGTTAACATCACAGGGCAATTATTATGATTCATGGCTTCGAGAATGGCCTTGGCCGCCGCCTGTCCGCTGATTATGGCGTTATAAATACCTTCTCCCAACAGGCTGTCCACCGTGCCTGCCGCATCGCCGACAAAAAGAATTCGGTCACTGGAAATTTTTGCGGACCAGCCCCCGCCGCCAAGGGGATGGCCGATAACACTTTCAATCTCTGCATGGCCGAGTTTTTTCCGGCAATAATCAGTTAAAATCCTTTTCGAGATTTTTTTGTCTTTTATAGTTCTGTCTCTGAAGTTTCCGATTCCGATATTAAGATGATCGCCTTTCGGAAAAACCCAACCATAGCCATGGGGCACCATAAAGAAATCAAAATCTAGTCTTTGCCGATCATATTTTTCGGGCATGGCGACCCTTCCTTCCAGAGCAAAGGCATATTGAAGCCTGTCCTTTTTCGGAAGAGCAATGCGTCTTATGATGCTTTTTGAGCCATCTGCGGCTATGACAAAAGGCGTTGTTATTTTTCGGCCGTCCTGTGTCGTCAATGTTACGGCCTGTCCGTTTTGCCTTGTTATATGGGTAATGGACATCACAGAAAATTTCGCCCCGGCTTTGATCGCCTTGTCGAGGCAGAATTGATCAAAATCCCGGCGCTCTGTCATATAGGCTATTGTTTGTGACGCCATATCCTTTACGGGATGGCGAAAATTATTGGTCAGTGAAATTCTGTTGCATTCCTGATAAATCACTTCACTGATGTCAAAGCGCAATGCGTTGACGGTCTTGGTCGTCAGGCCGCCGCCGCAAGGCTTGTCTCTTGGAAAATTCTCCTTGTCGACAATCAGAACATTGGCCCCGGCACTGGCAAGGTCATAGGCCGCAGAAGAGCCCGCCGGCCCGGCCCCGACGATGACCACATCATAAACCAGCATTTTCCCGGTTTCCGCCGCAGCAGCCTTCAGAATGTTCCGGCTTGTTTTTTTCTGCTTTTTGGCTGTCTTTGTCATGACAGCAGTTATTGCTTTCGTCCTTTGGTTTCTGATGACTGGCTTGCCCACCGCAGCAGCCAGTCTGTTCATTGTTGTTTTTATCTGTCATAAGATTTCTCCTTCATCAGTTCGACTTGCATAACATCAATTCTGCCGCTTCTGAACATGGCGGCACAGCATGTCAGATAGAAACGCCATTTGCGGATGAATTTATCGCAATATCCCATCGCTTTTATGGCTTCTCTATTGGCATCGAAATTATCCAGCCATTTTTCCAGTGTGATGGCGTAATCCTGTCCGAAATGAAAAACATCATTTACGGTGAGGCCAGCCTTGACGGCTTCCTGTTCAAAGCATTCACGGGAAGGCAGCATACCGCCCGGGAAAATATATTCCCGGATAAAGTCACTGCTGTTGCGGTAATCCTCAAACAGGTCA
>JAJRQU010000195.1 GCA_024280095.1 Alphaproteobacteria bacterium
AGGTCAACCAGACGATCATCCTTAAAATGCAAAGCTCTGTGCCATTAATCCCGCAGCTGGCCGGTCATTTGATTGCGTCCGGCGGCAAAAGATTGCGGCCGATGTTAACCTTGGCGACCAGCCGTATGTGCGGCTATGAAGGCGATCGTCATGCGGAGCTTGCGGCTTGCGTTGAATTTATCCATTCTGCCACATTGCTTCATGATGATGTGGTCGATGAAAGCGATATGAGACGCGGACTTGAGACCGCCAATGAGCTATGGGGCAATAAAGCCAGCGTATTAGTCGGTGACTTTCTGTTTAGTCGATCTTTTGAATTAATGGTCGCTGATGGTTCTCTGGAAGTGTTGGCCATCTTGTCTAATGCGTCTTCTGTCATTGCCGAAGGCGAGGTTCTTCAGCTTACGACCGCCAATAACATGGATACCACCGAAGATTCTTATATGCAGGTGATTGTGGCCAAAACAGCCGCACTGTTTGCCGCATCCTGTGAAATTGGGGCTGTGATTGCGGAAAAGCCCGATGCGGAACAACAGGCCTTGAAAAGCTATGGCAAAAATTTAGGGGTTGTATTTCAGTTAATTGACGATGTTCTGGATTTTTCAGCAGAACAGGAAAAACTCGGCAAATCTGTCGGGGATGATTTCCGCGAAGGCAAGGTCACGCTGCCCATCGTGCTTGCCTTTCGACGCGGCGATGATGAAGAACGCAAATTCTGGCGCCGAACCATCGAAGATCTGAACCAGAATGATGATGATCTGGAAACAGCGATCAAGCTTATGCGTCAGCATAAGGCCCTGCATGATACGGTTGAGCGCGCACGTCATTACGGGGCCATCGCCAAAGACGCCCTTGCCATCTTCCCCAATGACGAATATCGCAAAGCCCTGACCGGCATCGTGGATTTCTGCGTCAATCGCGCATATTAAGGCCCTTCAGCCTCTCTAAATTCTGCTGCGGATAAGATACTGGAAACTTCTGGTAAATAAGGCTATGCTAATTCTCCAAACAACCTTCAGTAACATAATGAATATTGGCTGACCATTGCCCTCGGGGGATATTCACCAATCAAAAATCTTACGAGGAGAATTATCATGGCTGAATTAAATATGGACAAACTTCAAGAACTTGCCGGGAAAGTTGTTGGAGACGCAAGTTCTGCATTAAGCATTTTGCTGGCCTATATGGGGGATCAAACCGGCGTCTACCGCGCCATGGCCGATGGTGATTGGCGAACGGCAAAGGAAATCGCCGCCATTGCAGATGTGGATGCGCGTTATTTGCAGGATATGCTATCGGCAAATGCCGCGAATGGATATGTCACTTATGATGCAGATACCGAACAATTCTACTTAACGCCCGAACAGGTTGCCATTTTTGCCACAGAAGACAGTTTGGCCAATATGCACGGCTTGCTGCAAATAATTGTGGCGCAATATACGTCATATGAAACGGCTATGGATGTCTTTAAAACCGGCAAAGGGCGGCCTTGGGGCGAACATCATTCATGTCAATTCTGCGGCACGGATCGTTTCTTCAGGCCCGGCTATGAAGCCAATTTGATCGAAAACTGGATTCCAGCCTTAAGCGGCGTCAAAGAAAAGCTAGAGGCCGGCGGAAATATTGCTGATATTGGCTGCGGCCATGGCTCGTCATCTGTAATGATGGCCGAAACCTTTCCAAATTCAAAAATATATGGTTATGACATTCACGGCCCATCCATTGATGATGCCCGCGAAAAATCTGCTCATATAGATAACATTCATTTTGAAACAGTGGGTGCCAGCGATATTGATCTTGATAAAGCTTATGATCTGGCCTGTATGTTTGATTCACTTCATGATATGGGCGATCCCGTAGGGGTTGCACGTCATATTCGCAAAATACTGAAACCGGGCGGTACGCTCATGGTGGTCGAACCTATGGCAGGGGATAAAACAGAGGATAATCTGCATCCCTTGGGCGGAGTATTTTATGCCGCGTCGACCTTGATCTGCCTGCCAAATTCACGGTCGCAGGATGTGGGGCTTTGCCTTGGCGCACAAGCCGGCCCAAAGAGGCTTTCACAAGTCCTGCATGATGCGGGATTTTCATCGGTACGGGTCGCCACGACGACACCGACAAATATTATTCTTGAAGCAACAAACTAGGGAACAAATTATTGTCGGGATAAAAAAAGATTTGGCAAAACCTCTATTTGTAGTAGTTTCAATATGAAATAATAATAAATAGGGAGAATACTTATGAGTGAGCAACAATCGGCAGCCCCTCATGTTAAATGGTCTTCACGCTCTGCTTTTCTTATGGCCGCGATCGGGGCCGCGGTGGGGCTGGGAAATCTTTGGCGCTTTCCGTATATCGCGGGGGAGAATGGCGGCGGGGCCTTTGTCCTGATTTATGTGGCTTTCGTTTTCATATTGGGTATGCCGCTTATCATGGCGGAATTGGCTCTGGGCCGCGCCGGAAAGATGAGCGCCATTGGCACCATGGCGGTCATGGTCAAAAAAGGCCATAGCCCCTTTTGGAAACTTATTGGCCTGTTCAGTTTGCTGATACCGCTTATGGCGCTGACCTATTATAGTGTCATTGCGGGCTGGTCTCTGGAATATTTCATCAAGGCCATTTCAGGCAGCTTTCATCAGATAGATGCGGCAGGTTCCGGCGCGATGTTTGATGATTTACTCGGCAGCTGGCAAAAGCTCACCCTATGGCACACCGTATATATGCTTGCTGTCATTAGCATTGTGTCCCTTGGCGTGAAGGCCGGATTGGAAACCACGGTCAAGATCATGATGCCGGGGTTATTCATTCTATTAATCTTCCTGTCCGCCTACGCCGCCTTTACCGGCGAAGGCGGACAGGCGTTTAAATTTCTTTTTAACCCGGATTTCTCCAAAATAACCGCCAGCACAATATTGGTGGCTTTGGGACAGGCTCTCTTCTCCCTCGCGGTTGGGGTGGGGGCATTGATTACCTACGGGGCTTATCTGCAAAAAGACGTCTCCCTGCCCAAATCTGCGGCCATCATTGCTATATCAGATACCCTTGTCGCTTTGCTGGCCGGCTTTATGATTTTCCCGATCGTCTTTCAATATAACCTGACCCCCGGCGAAGGCCCCGGGCTGATTTTTGCCACCATGCCCATTGCCTTTGGTCAGATGACCGGTGGATTGATCTTTGGAACCTTGTTCTTCCTGCTGCTGACCTTTGCGGCCTTTACCTCATCACTGGCCATGCTGGAGCCTGCCATTGCCTGGTTTGAAGATAAAGGCATGTCGCGCAAGCTTACCTCATGGGCAACCGGCATCTGTGCCTGGGCCTTTGGGCTGCTTATGGTGTTATCCTTTAATCTTCTGGAGGATTTCAGACCCCTGGAATTCATCGGGATCATGGTCGATAAAAATCTGTTTGGCCTCATGGATTTTGCTGTGGCCAATGTGATGATGCCGCTTAATGCCTTGTTGCTGGCGTTATTTACCGGCTGGGCCATGTCACGAAAAACCCTGAGCGATCAGTTCGGATTGGCAATTGACAGTCGAAAATTCGGCCTCTGGCAGTTCAGCATGAAATATATTGCACCGATCGCCATTGGCATTGTTGCCTACATGATGATCTTCGGCGATCCTGTTAAACAGATCATGGGATTTCTGGAAAGAATATTTGCCTAAAAGAATCGGGCAGGAACATATAATGCGCCTGCCCGAACTTATAAAAAGTTTTATAGCAATTCTAGAATCTTTTCTTGACCGTCAAACCCCACTCACGCGGGCGGCCATATATCAGATTCGCCGTGCCAAAACTGGTCAAGGTCTGATAACCACTCGTAATATACGCTTTGTCCGTAAGGTTAGTGACAAACAGGGCAATTTCCCAGTCATTATCAAGATTACTATACGTAAGGCGCGTATTAACCAGGCCATAGCCCGGCGCCCTTATCAAATCCGTATTCTGTACATTCTGCTCGGTTTCGCTTTGATATGTCCAATCACCGCGAAGGGAAATTTCACTACTGCTGTTGATCTCCACAGTATATTGCGCCCCTAAGGAGAAATTCCATTCGGGCGTTTTCATTGCCTGAGTATTTAAATTGAAATCCTGCACGCCAGCGTCAAGTTCGGTGATTTCGAAGTCAACATATCCAAGGCTACCGATGATATCAAAATTGGCCACTGGCCGGGCTTGTAATTCCAGTTCAAACCCCTTGATTGTCGCTTTACCTGCATTTTGTATCCGCAGGGCCAAAACACCATTTTCATCAGCACTGATACTACCAAGCTGCATGTCGGTATAGTCGGCGTAAAAAACAGCGCCATTCAAACGCAGTCGATTATCATACCAGTCCGTCTTGAAACCAATTTCATATGACAGCACTGTCTCTGGATCAAAAGAAGAAACCTGTCCATCCGTAATCGGCCGACCATTAAAACCACCACTTTTGAAGCCTTGCGTAATCGACGCATAGACAAGGGCGTCATCACTAACCCTATAATCAAGGCTGGCCATGGGGGTGAATGAACTCCAACTGTCACTCACGGTCGTGTCCGCCACTGTTGGGACGCCGGAGTTAAAGCGGAAATGGTTGAGGTAATAGTCTTTCTTTTCATAAGAATAACGCACACCTGCCGTCAGGCTAATTTTGTCAGATATCTCATAGGTTGCCTGCGAAAAGGCCGCGTAACTCTTGATATCAATCTCATTGAAAATGTCAAGGTCAAGGTCAAGCACGACGTTGATGGGGTTTCCGGGGCCGCCCGGTGCTGTCGGCGCCCCTAGCGGAGAACCATTTAACGGGCCCGGCAAGGCTTCCAAAGCATCATAAAGGCCTGAGGCCAGCCTGACAACATTGTCATCGCGGCCAAATTCATCAAAATAGAAGACCCCCATCATCCAGTTTAACCGGTCACCCATTGCCGTTCCCGTCAACTGAAATTCCTGGCTGATTTGATTTTGATCCTGAACCTGATCTGTTGCCACGAATGAAAGTGGTGAACCATCAGTATCACTGTTGAAAAAGGCTTCCATCGCCCGGTAAGCTGTGATTGACCTGAAAGACAGATTTTCATTCACAGTCCAGTCAATATCCATGCTGAAACCGTAGGCATCCAGTGTATTCTCATTGCCGCCAGTCGCATAGGAATCATATCGATTGCCGTCGCCAATGACAAAAGCACTGGTAAAGGGCAAGCCAGCCGGCCCGCCAACCAAAGCATTCCACAGGCCGCCGAGCCCGCCAAATTCGGCCCCGTTATCATCAACGAAAGACAATATAACAGGTACACCCTTATTGCGCTCCCGCGTATAATCAGCCGTGAAGTCAATCGTCACATCTTCGGACGCTTCCCAGCGCAAGGCAATACGCGCTGAAGTCGCATTCTCATCACCCGACGTATCAAGCACCTTATCTGTACCAAATTCCAGACGTTTACCAATACCATCACGATTTTTGCTGGACATAGAGACTTTTGCGGCAAGGCTGTCGCTCAAAGCAACATCAAAGCTGCCCCGAATGTCCAACCTGTCAAATCTTCCTGTTGTCACTTCAAGGTAACCAGTGCCGTCCCCCATTGGTTTTTGTGACGTCATACTAATCGCGCCGCCAATTGTGTTTTTGCCAAATAATGTCCCTTGCGGGCCGCGCAATACTTCTACACGTTCGAGGTCAAGCAGATCCATAACGCCGCCAAGGGTTCGGGGATGATAGACACCATCCACATAAATGCCGACCCCGGGGTCGGTTGTAAAAAGAAAATCGCTTTGGCCAATACCCCGGATGTAAATCTGCGAATTATTGCCGCCGCCGCTGCTGCTGGGCGAACTATTCATCACCACATTGGGGATATAGGCGCCAATTTCCATCAGATTGGTCAGGCTTCGCTGTTCCAACTGGGTTGTTGAAAATGCCGTGATGGCGATGGGCGTTTCTTGAATATTCTCCGATCTCTTACGGGCTGTTACGATAATCTCTTCGAGGGCGCTGATCATCTCAGCTTCCTCTGCTTCCTCTGCATAGGCAAGAGATGATGTCCCCGCCATTAACGCCGCACAGATAATCGTGCCACTGGTGCGGCGGAGCAGCTGACGGTAGCTGGATATATTCTCCCTAGTCATATTTTCCCTGTTAATATCTTCTCTGGTCATATTTTTTCTCCCTTAGATAAATTTACATTCATTATAAATTCTTACTCATCCAAGCATTTAGCCATAGTCTCAAGAAATCAACCATAGCGGAAAATACTCATTTTAATTTTGCCCTTATTTCAGATGATCATTCATGGCCCGTACAAGGCGATCCAAACCAGCGACGCCGATATCCAGCCCGCCCGCAAAACTGATAAACCCATGTATCGCGCCCGAGAAACATTCATATTCAATCGGAACACCTGCGGCCTTCAATCTATCCGCATAATGTTTCCCTTGATCACATAAAGGATCATAACCTGCCGTCATAATGAGCGCAGAGGGCAAATTCGACAGATCGGAATATAATAAGGGGGAAGCTTTCATATCCTTTGCATCTTCACTATTGCCAAGATACATGCCCTTAAGCCATTTCATATCTGCCAACCCCAGGAAATATTCTCCGCCGCCAAAATCAGCATAGGAGGGATAACTGGTCTCAAGCGCCATATCCACGCCAGGATAGACCAAGAGCTGCAATTTAATATTTGGCCCTTTTCTATCGCGCGCCATAAGGGATACGGCGGCGGCCAGATTACCGCCCGCGCTATCACCGGCAACCGCAATCCGCGCAGCATCGCCGCCCAGTTCTTTTGCATTTTTACTGGCCCAGCAAAGCGCTGCATAACAATCCTCAACACCTGCTGGAAAGGGATTTTCCGGCGAGCGGCGGTAATCGACCGAAATAACAATGACCCCCGCTTTGTCGCATAAATAACGCGTGATGGAATCATGGGTTTCAATGCCGCCCAAGGCAAAGCCCCCGCCGTGAAAAAACAGCACCACAGGTATAGGCTTGTCTGCCTCAGCCACATCAGGCCAGTAGATACGAATGGGAATATGCCCATTAGGACCCGGGATCTGCCGATCTTCGGCGGCGGAAATATGGCTGTCTTTATAGCCAAGGGCTTCGCTGATTGCCGCCAATGCCTCCCTTGCCCCCGCCACCGGCATTTCATGCAAGGCGGGGCCGCCGGCCGCGCTCATATCTGACAACATTTTTTCGATTTGCTTATCAAGCATTGCTATGCTCCTTTATATTTTACCCCAAAATACGCACAGGGTCCTTACCGTCCCAGTCGACAGAAGGCGCCTTTACCGCCGCGAAAAGTCCCTCTACGGCTGGATTCATTTCAATAAGTTCTATCATGCCGCCCAATTCAGCCATTGTATCCACATAAGCGGCCCGCGCATCCACGGGCTCTACCCTGCCATAAAGAACTTCGGCATTGCCCGATGACGCATAGCGGGCAAGATCCGTATCAAAACTGGTTGTGGAAACAGCCCAGTGATGGAAACCATACCCCCGGCTTTCAATGACTTCGGTATAGACAGACGGGCTTGTACTATGCTGAAAGATCAATTCAAAACACATGGAACCTGAAAAACCCATGGCAATCGTAATATCAAGGTCACTCGGCTTGCCCCGGTAACGATAATCCTCAAGGGCAAAATGTTCAAATAAAAAGAAAGGC
>JAJRQU010000196.1 GCA_024280095.1 Alphaproteobacteria bacterium
CATTTCATCAGGCGCACTGGATAGCCTGCCCCATAATGGCTATGTGGTTACCACCATCAGGGCAATTTGCGGCGAAAAACATAAAGATGCCTACGGCCCCCTTGCAGTACTGACCGTAATTGTGCCAGTGTTGGGTGTAATAATGGCCATAGGATTGTTTTTGATATGATAAAAATTTCTCTTTTAATTTCCATCAGTGCTATGGGGGCCGTTCTTGGGGCTTGTGACATGAATGAAAATAAGGTCACACAGGCCCCAAATTTCCTCATTGGGGAGATGGTCCGCGTCCAGTATGATGGTGCGTCAGATGATCTGCTGACCGGCGGGCTTGGAATTCAGGGGCTGCAATCGCCCACACCACCAGCTTTTAACAATGCCGATAAGCCAACGCCTGCAGAATTGAGAAGCTATGCTATATACACGAATTACCGGGCTCTGAATGACACCACAACGGCGGGCGGGTTTGGTCGTCTATATGGCCCCAATGTCAATAACAAAAACATACAAGGCAAAATAGCCGGTGTGGAATACCTCAGCTTCATGAAACTTGATGCTGATCATCAGAATGTGACCCTGATGGTTCAGATTCCCGCTGACTTTGATGTCGACAATCCCTGCCTGATCACAGGGCCGTCATCGGGATCACGCGGCATATATGGGGCCATCGGAACTGTCGGGGAATGGGCTTTGAATAAAGGTTGTGCCATCACCTATACCGACAAAGGCACAGGAACCGGATTCCATTTTTTGGGCCAAGGCAAGGTTTTTGGCCTGCAGGGACAATTAATTGATGCTGTTACGGCGGGCAAGAGGTCAAGTTTCACCCTTTCCCTCACCCATGAATTAAAGGAATATAACGAAAAATACCCACATCGGGTTGCAACACAACATGCCCATTCTGGCTTAAATGATGAGGTAAACTGGGGGGAGTATGTACTCGCTTCCGTTAAATTTGCCTTTTATGTCATGAATAAGGAATTGGCAGGAGGAGAAAATAAATTTACCCCAGAGAATACGCTGGTTATCAGTTCCAGTATATCACAAGGGGGGCATAGCTCGCTTCTGGCCGCTGAACAGGATGCCCACGGGCTGATTGATGCCATTGTCGTGGCAGAACCCAATATACCGCTGCTAAAGAATAGTGGATTTTCTATTCAGGTGGGAGAGGAAGAACCTATCGTTAACCACAGTATGAATATATATGATTACACCACCCTGCTAAATCTATATCAGCCCTGCGCAGTTCTGACCGATGAAGCCCTGAAAGCGCCCTTCGGGGCAGGAACCAATCCTGCGGCGAAACAACTTCTTAACGCTCATTGTGGCCTGTTGCATGATAGGGGCCTGTTAAGTGCCGATACACTCAAAGGGCAAATTGAACAATCCGTTGAATTAATCCGTAAAATGGGAATTCTTGATGAAACACTTGTTTTGGGACCGGTGAATGTGGCCATCAACCTATGGGCGACCCTTGCAGCGAATTATGCCAATTCCTATGGCCGCTTTTCAGTGACAGATAATCTTTGTGGCCTGAGTTATGCCAAACTTGATCCGGCGGGAAAGAGCATGGCCCAAAGCCCAGCGGAAATGGCGGTGACTTTCTCATTGTCAGGCGGCGTTGCCCCGGTCGCCGGGCTTGCCTTTGCCCCGACAGAACTGAAACTGCCCATTGATTACGCCATTTGTTTTCGGGATCTGATGACTGGAACAACAGATCAGGCCAAACGTGTACAAAAGGGGATTGATGAAACTTATCACACTGCTAATCTGCAAGGAAAACCAACAATCATCGTTCACGGCCAGTCCGATGCCCTTATCCATGTGAACCATTCGTCCCGCGCTTATCTGGGCCTGAACTATCTGGTGGAAGGAGAAAATAGCAAGCTGCACTATTACGAAATCAGTAACGCTCATCATTTTGATGCATTCAATGCTCTGCCCGGATTTAACAACCGTTTTGTACCCCTGCATCATTATTTATTAACCTCCCTTGACCTGATGTATGATCATATGACCAAAGGTATGCCACTGCCCGCCAGTCAGGTTGTCTGGACTACGCCCCGAAAAATGGCTGAAAATAACATTCTGGAAGATTTAAGCGAAAAACATCTGCCCGGAATTTTGCAGACTCCGCTTCATAGCCGTATTAAGGTCGAACAGGGAATAGTCAAAATTCCTGTGGAATAGGAATTGATATGCTCCAGAACTGGGTCATCATTACAATATCATTGGGCTATGTTGGCTTGTTATTTGCCATCGCCTATTATGGTGACAAACGTTCGGCGGAACAGCCCCAGACCAAATACCGCGCGATAATCTACAGCCTTACGCTGGCAGTATATTGTACGTCATGGGCCTTTTACGGCACATCGGGTCAGACTGCGGCCACGGGCTGGATCATAGCACCCACCTATCTGGGAACAATATTGGTTCTCATATTGGGCTGGCCGTTCCTGATAAAATTAATTACCGTCAGTAAAAAGCAGAATATCACCTCTGTTGCTGATTTTCTCTCATCTCGCTATGGCAAATCACAGCAGTTGGCCATACTGGTTACTATTGTCGCCACCATGGGAGTCGTGCCCTATATCGCGTTACAGTTAAAAGCGGTTTCCACCAGTTACAATGTGTTGACCGGCAAAGCAATTCAGGGTTTCGGCAGTATTTCTCTTTGGGAAGATACCGCCATTTTTGTTGCAGCCCTGATGGCGCTTTTCACCATTCTGTTTGGCACAAGGAATATCAAGCCCAACGAGCATCACGAAGGCATGATGTTGGCTATTGCCTTCGAATCTATAGTCAAACTGGCAGCTTTCATCATCGTTGGGCTTTTTATCACCTATGGCCTGTTTAGCGGCTTTAGTGACATCTCCTCTCGAATCGCCCAGGATGCCGCTGCTCAGGAAATATTCGAGACTGGAAACAGGAATAACAGTTTCCTGACATCCGTTGTTTTAGGAATGACGGCCATTTTCTGCCTGCCCCGACAGTTCCATGTCCTTGTTGTCGAAAACTCGGAACCGGGGGATATTCGCCTCGCCCGCTGGTTATTCCCGCTCTATCTGCTCGGAATGAGTCTGTTTATTTTTCCAGTGGCGGCCGCAGGATTACTGACCCCCACCGCTGGCTCGAACCCTGATTTTTATATCCTGACCCTGCCCTTGACGGTGGGCCGCACAGACTTGGCCCTTCTGGCTTTCATCGGCGGGCTGTCCGCCGCCACCAGCATGGTGATCGTTGGTGCCGTTGCCCTGAGCACCATGGTCTCCAACGATGTGATCATGCCGATCATCCTGCGCATGAAATGGTTAAGGCTAGATGAGCGTAAAGATATTAGCTGGATGCTTCTGCTCATTCGACGGGTCACCATCATAGCCATTATGTTTCTGGCTTATTTCTATTACCGGATGGTGGTAAGTTTTGATGCGCTGGCCTCAATCGGTCTTCTTTCCATGGTACTGGCGGCCCAGTTCGCCCCCTTAATCGTAGGTGGGCTTTATTGGAAAGGAGCCACCCATAAAGGGGCCATGGCTGGACTTTGTGCCGGTTTTCTGGTCTGGTGTTATACCCTTCTCATACCACTCATTGTCCGGGCAGGCTGGATACCCTCTTCCATTCTGGATGACGGCTTGTTGGGCATCTTCTTTCTGCGTCCGGAAAGTTTGTTTGGTATAACTGGCCTTAGCCACGTCACCCATGGTTTAATCTGGAGTCTGGGTTTTAATCTGCTGTGTTTTGTCCTCATATCCCGGTTCAGCCGTCATAGCCTGATTGAGCATATTCAGGCGACAACATACGTGAATAGCGAGTTTGATGGCAAAAAAGAACAAGGCCTACTAATCCGCTCCTCTGCAAAAGCATCCGATTTAATGGCACTTGGGGAACGGTTTATCGGTACAATACAGGCCCGTCAGGCCTTCTCAAATTTTGCCGCTGAGAGAAACGAAGCCCTGTCCCCAAACAGTCTGGCCCATGATGAACTGATTATCTTCACCGAACACCTGCTGGCCGGTGTCATTGGCTCCGCCACCGCACGGGTGGTGATCAATACCAGTCTGCAGGGGCAAGATATGAAGCTCGATGACTTTGTATCAATCGTGGATGAGGCCTCTGAAGTCTTTCGTTCCAACCGGACACTATTGCAAAAATCTCTGGAGAACATCAATGTAGGCATCAGTGTGGTGGACAAGAACTTGCATTTGGTGGCTTGGAACAAACGCTATCTGGAAATGTTTAATTACCCGGAAGGGCTGGTATATGCTGGGCGTTTTATTGGCGATATTCTGAAATATAACGCGGAACAGGGGTATTTCGGCGATCAGGACATAGAATGGCAGGTACAAAAGCGGCTTGACCATTTAAGCAGAGGTACCAAATACAGCTATGAACGGACTCTGCCCGGTGGGTCAGTCGTTGAAATTCACGGCCACCCGCTGCCCGGCGGCGGTTTTGTCACCAGCTACAGCGATATTACAACCCATAAGCAAGCAGCCGAAGCCCTGCTCAGAGCAAATGAACTTTTGGAACAGAGGGTGATGGAACGCACACAGGAACTTGAAGCCGCCAAGGCCGAAGCAGAAAAAGCCAATATCAGCAAAACCCGGTTTCTGGCCGCCGCAAGTCATGACCTTCTGCAGCCCCTGAATGCCGCGCGGCTTTTTACCTCTGCCCTGTCAGAAAAAAATACCGATGACAATATCTCGCCATTGATTGATCACCTGGACAGCAGCCTGAATGCAGTTGAAGGACTACTTGACGGGTTGCTGGAAATTTCCAGACTGGATGCGGGGGTACTTCATCCCCAATTGTCCGATTTCTCTATTGATGCCCTGCTGCGCAAACTGGGGCTTGAATTTAATGCCATTGCCCATGATAAAAGCATTGACTTTAAGATGATCCCGTCCAGCGCCATTGTTCATAGCGACCCGAAACTGCTCAGGAGGGTGTTGCAGAATTTTATCAGCAACGCCATTCGTTATACGGATGAAGGCCGGGTTCTACTAGGCTGCCGCAGATGCCCTGACAATAAACTTGAAATACAAGTATGGGATACGGGCTGTGGTATTTCTGAAAATAAAATTGAAGAGATATTCATTGAATTCAAACAATTAAACAATGGCTCTAATAACAAGGAACAAGGGCTGGGACTAGGCCTTGCCATAGTAGAGCGCATTTGCCGTTTGCTCGATCATGACCTGAAAGTGAATTCCACGCAGGGAAAGGGATCTGTTTTTAGTGTCACTTTACCGCTCGGCAACCAAACCTGTAAAGCCGTACAACCCATTGACAGTCAGAAATCCCCAGTCAAAAATATATTCAATTTTTCAAATCTCAAGATTTTATGCATTGATAATGATTCTGATGTTTTAACAGGTATGGAGATTTTACTGTCCGGTTGGGGCTGTTCGGTAATCTGCTGCCGATCAATAACTGATATTGATCTCAAATCCAATGGTTTTATCCCCGATATTATTCTGGCTGATTACCACCTTGATAATACGGAAACCGGTGTGAATACCTTGAATATTCTGCGATCCAGATTTAAGCCCGCGCCTCCGGGAATTATCATTTCCGCAGATCATACTGAAAAGGTAAGAAATGAGGCCAAAACGAGCGGCTATAAATTCCTGAGAAAGCCTGTAAAGTCAGCCGCTCTGCGTGCCGTCATCAATAGCCAGCTACTCTATCGTAAATAAACATTCATTCAGGACGTTCGTCTGCTTCCAGTTTTTGGGCGGCAATAATAAGATGACCGCGACTATAGGCCCCAAATTTTTTCAGAATGCCAGTAACATGAGCCTTAACGGTTCCTTCCGCAACATCCATTTCAAAGGCAATCTGCTTATTCAACATACCCTCAGACAGGAGGGTAAAGACCCTGAATTGTTGCGGGGTCAATGAGGCTACTGTCTCTGCAATAGAAATTTCCTCATTGCCAATATCCTGCTGCACCGCAGAAAAGTCCGGAGGTATCCAAAAAGCACCATCAACAATTATTCTAATCGCCTTTGCTATTGCCGGCAGATCCATAGATTTGGGGATGAAACCTGATGCTCCGTGTGCCATGGCCTTGGCGATGATTTTATCCTGATCATTTCCCGAAACCACTACCACTGGCACCTCGGGGTATTGACCACGCAGATAAATCAGCCCTGAAAAACCACACGCTCCAGGCATTTGCAGGTCAAGCAAAAGAAGATCGTAGGACGCGCCCTTTCCCATAAGCTTCATAACATCATCTATTGATCCAGCCTCGTCTATCAGCGCATCTTCAAAGGCATTCATTGTCGCTTGTTTCAAGGCAATCCGAAATAAGGGATGATCATCTGCAATAAGTATCTTAGGCTGTATCGTCATAAACAATATCTATTCTTTATCATTTTATTATGAGTTTACACCTTAATTATCCTCTCGGATAATTCTTTTTTAGGGCTGTCCTAGATAAAGAGGTGACACAGGGCACTAGAACGTTCTGGACGCCTTTAAGCTTCCATTTTTGTTGTTGTTCAAAATCTATTGGTGACAACATCCCGTTGTTATCATGCTTTCTTTTGGATTGTAGAAAATTCTATGTAATCAAACACGTCCTGCCGCGCGGTCAATACCAATGGCATTGTTGTTTTGCGCACAATAAATCAAATTACTTTGGGTCAAGGGATAGTTTATTTTTGAAGGGCAGCTTCGAGGTTTTGGATGAGTTTTAGGGCATCTTTGCCGTGGGATTTTAAGTTATTTTCCACCATATTTTCAAGGCAGTTTAGAAATACTTCATTGGTTTTATCATCTATGCTGGCTTTTTGTTGATGGGTTAAAATTCTTTTGAACCAACCGGCAATCTCTGTGGCGAGAGGCCAGCCAAAGGTGCCGGCCTGACCCTGCATATGGTGACAGGTTTGAATGGCCTGGGTAATGTCGCCTGTTTCTATGGATTTTTTCAGGGACTGAATATGATTTCTCAACTGATCAACATAGCCGGTCGCTTCTGCATCTATTATTTTTTGTGCCTTCTGAAGCATGTCTTGCTGCCGCCGAGAAAATTTAACTTTGGTCATATGATCAATCCCCTTGTTCATTTATTTTTGGTGGAAGTATGTGGGAATTTCGCCGGTCTTCTTCGCCGGAATAATCGATTGTCCGCCGCCTTCGGTCCGGCCCGGAATAGGCTTCGATTTCAACGAAATCTCTTTTGTTGAATAACGCATTCTCCATTTTTTCCATAATTTGGTCCGGCGACACCGGCTTAGCCAGTATTTCGGTCACGCCGGCATCTCGGGCGCTCGTGATAGATTGAAACCCTGTGAAGGCTGTGCATAGAATGATGGGCAATTTCCGTAAACTGTTATTTTCTTCGTGCCTTATGTGTTTGGTGAGTTCCAACCCGTTTTCTTTCTGGTTCATATTGTCGACAAAAATGCAGTCAACGCGCTGTTTGCTCAAGATAGCAATTGCGTCCTGATTATTCGTTGTAACCCTTACGCTCTCGACCTCAAATACTTCTAAAATAGACCTGATAATGGTGACTAGAAATTTATCATCATCGACGATGAGAATTTTTTTATTGATGAAATCCTGCGCGATTAATTTAACTCCGCCTTTTAAAAATTAAAAAGTAGCAATGGCCAACATAATGTCAATATATACGGAAACCATATAAAAGGAATAATTCTATTTTAGCAAAATATTTCTTGAATAATAACGCTTTTATCTTTGGCGGCTTTGGGTATACTTCTGATAAATAAATAGAAAATACAGAGGGAAGCGGCATTGGGTATGAAGAATAATAACAAGAAAATATCGCCAGCATCATCGAGGGGATTTAAATGGGGCCCTTTTACGGCCCGCCTGCCTTTGCTTCATATGCGGGTTGAATGGCCGGAATTGCTGCAGGGAGTAGTGGTCGCGGCCTCGACGGGCCTCGCCTTGACGCCGTTGTTGGTGGCCGCATTTGGACTGACGTTTGAAGAAGCCATCACCATTTCCATATTCCACACGATCTTGATTTCGTCCCATGTGGTTCTTTTTGGCGAGCCCTTTGCGCCGGGCTGGGTGACCCCTGCGCTGCCCTTGGCGCTGGCGTTTGTTCTGGGCGGTTATGACACCCCGGTGGAGCGGTTTCAGATGATGACGGCCCTGTCGCTTAATCTGGCGGGCCTTATGTTTTTTCTGGGCATTACCGGACTTGGTAAAAAGCTCATTCTTCATATACCGACGGCGATAAAGGCCGGCATTATACTGGGGGCAGCGTTATCTGCTTTCAAGCGGGTTTTTGTGGATGATTTTAAAACAATAGAAGCGATGCCGGTTTCCATGACGCTGGCGCTGATTACATGCCTTGTTGTTTCTTTTTCACTTCCTTTTCAAGCCCTGAAATTAAAATATAAAAGTCTGGCCGTCGTGGCCAGCCTTGGATTATTGCCCGGTTTCATCATTGCGGGGATTGTCGGGACTTTTTTGGGGGAAATAACTTTTGATATTCAGTGGGGGCTGCTCGTGCCGCCGGTGGGTGACCTGATGAGCAAAGTATCACCTTTTTACATTGGCTGGCCCCCGCTGTCCTTTTTCATAGAGGCAATACCGCTGGCTATCATCACCTATACAATTGTTTTTGGCGACTTGCTGACCGGTATTGCCATCATTCGGGAGGTTGAAAAGTCGCGCCCGGATGACAAGCTGGACATTGATACAAGCCGTTCCCATGTTGTTATTGCCATCAGGAATACCGTCATGGGAATAGTGGCGCCTTTTTTCCCAACGCAGGGGTGTTTATGGGCGGGCGTACATGTGGTTGTTGTTCAGAGATGGGCAGAGGGCAAGGACAAGATGGAAACGCTTGTGGGGGGGATCAGTGCCTACTATTTATATGGCATGCCTTTTTTGTTGCTTTTTTTGCCGGTGGTGACTTTTTTAAAGCCCTTCATGCCGATCGCCCTTGTTCTGACCCTCATATTAACCGGTTTTGCCTGCGCGTATGTGGCCTTGTCCATGCCCAAGGGTAAGGAAGAAAAGAGCATCATGCTGCTCACGGCATTCTTTCTGGTATTCTTTGCCCCCTGGGTTGGGTTGGTTATCGGTATTTTAGCCGTTTTTCTTTTGTTGGGGACGCAGGCTTTTAAGCTTAAGGCCATAAAGTGACCATAAATCACATGATAGCGAGATCAATCCAGAATATACTCCCTGTCCCCGGCGTGCTTTCAACACCAATGGTGCCGCCCATAAGTTCAACCAGATGTTTGGTGATAACAAGGCCTATACCGGTGCCTTCAATGTTGTTTTTTGCATTCAGGCGTTCGAAGGACGTGAATAATCGGGTGATTTCCTGCTCGGTTAATCCCTTGCCCTGGTCCTTAATATAAATGCGCAGGCGCTGCTCATCCATTATTTCAGCATCCAGTGTGATTTGACCTTGCTTTCTGTTATATTTTACGGCGTTGGAGAGGAGGTTAATCATAACCTGTTTTAACCGCGTGAAATCAGCGCGCACCCTATAGCCCTTATTGCTGATGTTATCTTCCAAATTCAGATGGCGTTCTTTTGCGTCTTTGCTGATCAAGGGGATTGTTTGGCGTAAAATATCATCCATGAAAACCTGTTCCATGGAAATTTCCAGCTTGCCGGTTTCAACTTTGGCAAGATCCAGAACCTCGTTAATCAGGTCGAGCAGGTGATGACCGGCCTCAAGTATTTCTTTGACATTACCCCGTTGGGTATTGTTAAAATCATCGGCATCAAATTCCAGCATCTGGGCGAAGCCAAGAATGGCATTCATAGGTGTTCTGAGCTCGTGGCTCATGCGGGACAAGAATTCAGATTTGGCCTGATTGGCCCGTTCTGCTTCATCACGGGCATCCCGCATATCCATGGTGCGTTGTGTGACGAGTTTTTCAAGGTTTTCCTGATGTTGTTCGAGTTCATTTTGGGCCAGTTTGATTTTGGTAATATCTGTAATAGTGCCAACGTAGGAGAGTATATTACCTTGGGGGTCATATTCGGCAAGGGACTGGCCGTAAACCCAGATCACGCTCCCATCAGGTTTAAGAAACCGGTATTCCAGGGAAAGCAGCCGATTTTCCTTTTTGGACTTTTCCCATTCGGCGAAAGCTCTTTCCCTGTCGGCGGGATGCATGCAGTTTATCCAGCCATCGCCCAGAAGAGCGCTTTCCGGATGGCCGGATATTTCTTCATAACTGCTGTTAACAAAAATACATTCGCCTTGTGCGTTTGACTGGAAAATACCCACGGGCGTGGCATGGGCAATCTTGATAAAGCGTTGTTCGCTGGCCTTTAAGGCTTCTTCTGCGGCTTTTATCTCACTTATGTCACGGGCAACGATGGCCATATTTATGGGTTTGCCGGTGTCAGGATGATCAATTCGGAAAATATCAAGCCAAACGGGTTTTCTTTTATCGCTGGTAAAATTCCGAAAATCGGTCTCTCCAAACCAGCGACCTTTTGTCATGACGTCGGGCAAGATTTTATCCATGAATTTTCGGCGGTTGTCTTTGTGGAAGAAATCTGAGGCATATATGTCAGAAGAAATTTCGTTTTCGTTGACATTGACCAAGTCATAACCCGCCTCATTCAAAAATTGAAGTTTGCTGTTTATATCAGAGATGCCAATAAAGTCGGGGGAATGTTTCACAATGGAAATGAGCCGCTTGATTTCCACTTCCGATTGTTTGCGTTCGGTAACGTCCGTGCCAATGGAAAGCAGGCCTGAAATAGAACCGTCTGTATTATGGATGATTATTGAATTCCACTCGATTTCACGTTCTTCTCCGTCGCGCGTAAGGATGGGACTGACGATGCTCCGATCTGGTATTGTTTGCGCGGGATCCATCAATAAATCCCGAATATTCCTGTGGTTCCGTTTCGGCAGAAAACTGGAAACCCAATCCATACCCTTCAAGTCTTCCAGCGGGTAGCCGCTGAGGTTTTCGAAATAAGGGTTCGCATGTCGAATGGTTAGATCAGGATTAAGCAACAATATAATAACGGGCGCTGTGTTGATGAGACGATTGGAAAAATCACGTTCGCGCCGAAACTTTTTCTGCGCCTTTGCAAGGCTGGCCAAGCTGATACGGACATGGCGCAAAAAAAACAAAATGCTGAATATGCCAATTAAGATCAGGGAGGTAATCAGACCTAATAGCTTTAAGGATGTTCCCTGTTCATGATCATCATAAGACAAGCGCATGTCTTGATAGGCCTGCTGATGTAAAATTTGCAATTGATGTGTTGTCGACATTAATAAGGCCAGCGTGTCATCTATAGTCTGGCTTGAGTAGTCGGCGGTTGACAGCAGATTTGTCAAATCATTCCGCACTTTTTTATGCGCTGTTTTCAAGAGCGTTTCGATTGTTTCGAACTCAAAGCTGGGATGTATTTTTTGATGAAGCTGGATATTTTCGACAAGTTCATTTATTTCATGTATGAGCGAACTTGTTTTCTCCCGCTTTAGAAACGCGATTTGTGCGGGCGTTAAATACAGGCCGCTGCCAAAACTGCCAGCCTTATCCGTCTGGCCAATTTCCTGATCTCGAAACCAGATCCTTGCTTCGTCAATGACCCGTAATAATTCCAGCGCCTTATTGCTGATGGCCAGATGATAGTCGTTGATGAGGGTATCTCTTCGTTCATGTTCACTATGCCCCCATTGCAATAAAGCAAGAATAGCCATAAAGATAATGATCACGATACATATCAGGCCATAAACACTGCGTTGTATCCGTTTGTTTTGTTGCGTGGTTTTGCTAAGGCTCATGGTGTGTCTTTTTGTTGTTCCATATGACGGATGACCTGCTCCAGATCCTTAAATTTTTCATGGGTCACGGGGATATAATAATTCGCGCCAAGTTTTTTCATTAAGGCTTTATCGCTATCCTTGTGGTTTAAGCATAAGAAACTATCGCGAATTTCTATAGTTAACCGCTTGCTGATATCCGGCTGTATGGCCCAGACATTGTCGCTGAAAGGGGGGGATTGCCAAATTATTTTGACCATATTGTTATTTAATTTTCCGCTCAGGAACATGCTGTTTACGATGCCGGAATTGGCTATGCCAACCTCCGCAATGCCATCCCGCACCCACTGTGCGGTAAGGTCATGCGCTCCCGTATATTGAATGGTTCTAAAGAATTCTTCCGGGATGATATTCATTTCCTCCAGAAAATATCGCGGCATGATATGCCCTGAGGTTGACAGTTTTGAGCCAAATGCCAATGAGGCACCCCGAAGGTCGGTGATGTCATCTGCGGGATTGTCGGCATGGACAAGGGCGACACTTCTGAAATGACCATCAACATCTCGCATGACAAGCGGTACGGCTCCATTTTTTAAATGGGCCTTAACATATGTAACGCCGCCAAATAAGGCCAGATCAATTGCTTTTTCATCAAATAATCGTAATAATTCTTCGTAGGAATCGGGGATGATCAATTGCGTCTTTAAACCAGTGCGAGACCCTATATGCTTAAGTAATTCCTGATATGTGGCCTGAATTTTTTCTTTATCCTGATCCGGCAATACAGCAACGCGCAGAATTTCAATGGGTCTTGTTTCTTCTTTCTCGGAGCAGGCAGAAACCAGAAGGACCATAAGAAGGGCCATAAGAAGGGTAGCAAATTTCCCTCTACCAAATTTCTCTCTATATGTTTTTGAAATACGCTGGGTTGTCAGTATTTCCCGTCTCCTTTTTCAAGTCCCCGTCAATGTGTATTATTATATGGGGCAGGTGATGAGTTTGCCATTTTCAAACAAAAATGGCAACATCCCTTTGACGTTAGCGTATTATCAGAAATATTTGCTTTTAATATTTATATTTTGTAACCTGCCTCAATCAAAAAAACAGGGGCTTTTATAAATAATGACAAACGAAACAAATGTTGCCCGTCAAACGGGTATTCTTGGCTGGGTAGAGCGCACAGGCA
>JAJRQU010000197.1 GCA_024280095.1 Alphaproteobacteria bacterium
CCAGTCTTTAAACTGGAAATGGAATGCCGGATTAAATTTTCCGGCCAAAAAACTGTCATTATTATCCCCCGAAATGGCCTCAAAGCCCACATCGGCATATCCGGCCATATGCCAAGTTGTGGCGGGCCGTGCTTCTCTGACTGACATGGACTTACGGAGGGACCTTATGGATTTGATCTCACCGACAAGTTTTTCTTCCTTCGCCAGAACCGTCTCTTCCTTTTTCTCCAGACTATCCTTTAATGCCTGAAGCTCCTGCTTCAATGATTCCAGCCCAGAAATTCTCTGCTCAAGTTCAATGATTTTATTCTTGAAATCAACCGCTGTCTCTTGCGATTGTGCCGCCCCCCCGCTCACCAACAACATACTTGTGAACAAGGGTGCATAAATAATTTTATTCTTCAATTTTTTATACATTTTCTTTTCCTAATTTATGTCGAAAACCAGTATCAAAGTTTGCTTTGACTTTTTAACCATCTCTACGAATAGTATACTTTTAGAACGAAAAAATGAACATGATACAAGTCAATTTTTTACAACAAATCTCAATCTAACTATTTGATATATATGACATTTAGAAAACAAAAATGGAATCGCTGCCTAATTTTTGGTGCAATTTATAGTAGTAATTTTTAAAGAAATGACGCTTCAACCAGCCCTCATCCTTAATTTTAAATAGTGTCGTTACCAACTGTTTTTACTTCTGATTTTATCCTATTCCCAATGTTAATATACAGACCCAAAACATCACCGAAATGTTTCGTTTAACTCTAATACGCATGGAAATTCCTCGCCCCTCACAAAAATATAAAATTCTCCCATAAAATTTTTGGGAGGGGCAATAAAAAGCTGATTTATTTTAGAGCCATCTGCGCATAAATATCGCGATCTTCTGGTCAATGAGCATGATGTCCCATGCCTTTGGCATCTTTTAACATTTCCTGATAATCTTCTGCATCAAGATCGGGAAGCACCTGCAAAAAGGCAATAACAGGCCAGATCTCATCATCACTATGTGACACGCCCCATGCCGGCATGCCGGTCATGCGAATGCCATTCTTGGTAACCCAGAATAATTTTCCCGGGCTGACCTCAAGCGCGCGCTCTGCCAAATCAGGGGCAGGAGGATTTAATCCAAGTGCCAAAGACGATGGCTGGCGTCCCGGCGCGGTATGGCACTCCGCGCACATGGAATCGAAGTCATTTATGCCCGCCAGTTGAAGCTTCTCATCGTCAAGATCAGGAATCTCGATGCCTTTTGAACGCACCTCTATGGATCGGATTCTTGTCTGGGTCAAAAGCCAGTTTGTGACCGGGTCATGGGTGGCGGTGGCGGCAACATTGAATATGCCGGAATAAACAAATGCCAGCGGCGCGATAATCAGAACAGGAATGCTTACGAGAATGATCTTGGATAATTTCATAATAGCCTCACAGATGTTGAAATGGCCTGCCCTTTCTCCGGGACAGGCCAATAAAAATTAATGATGATTTTTTTCTAATCCGGGTTTTTCACCCTTGGCACGTGCCGTATGCACATGACGAATTTTCCATTCTCTATTTGACCGCACCAGTATAATGGTCGCCTTGCCTTTTATGTCCAGACGACGTTGTTCACCCTCAGATTTACTGTCTTTCATGGTAGTATTCAAGGCATAGTCCGTGATTGCATATGCCATCTTGCCTTTGACATATGGACGAATATTGGTCAGCTCATAGGAAATATCATCAAACAGGGGTAATTCAGAGGCCAGGTGTTTGCGATAGCTGTCCCATCCCAAGTCTTCAAATGCCCCTTCCAGACTGCTGAAACCATCCCCCGTCACCACATATTGTTCAATTTCAGATAATTTTCCGGACTGTACGGCCGCAGCATAATTTTCCAGCAGCTTCACAACCCGTTTGCCCTGCGCGCTGAGTTTATTATCTTGCGTTTTTTCTTTACTATGATCTTCCCCTTCATGAGAGAAGGCGACCCCCACATTGCCCAAGGCAAGCCCGGCAACGGCCAAAACAGCAATGATGTATTTTGATAAAGACATTTATTTTTCCTATGAAATTTTAAATAATTTACTCAGTCTGTCTAATACGTTTAAAATCAGGACGCCCCTGAAAAATAAATATAAAATAAATATAATTTAATGACTGGCATTGATTTAAGGGTTTGCGCTCTTAGATTTCTTCCCCTTTATCATTCTGGGAATGCCAACGTAAAAACAACCGTTCCCCAACAAACACAAATACCATCACCGCGATTGAAACATAAATGACCAACATATCCGTTTGCGCTTTAAATACTCAGAAAGGCACCAAGCATAATGATATTCATGATAATATAGAAAATAACGCCCATCGATGCGATACGGCTTAGGTCAAAGAATACGGTAAGAAACAGAATATATTTCGATTCATTTTAGGAGCTATAAACAGACTTTAAGGATGTTATCTCAGTCAATTTTTTCCGGGCGCGGTAAATTCTGGTCTCGACGGTTTTTTGGGAAACGCCTAATATACCGGCGCAATCTTCCTGAGACATATCCTCCAGAACACACATAATGAGAGGGGTTTTAAGTTTATCCGATAATTTTGATACGGCTTTGGCAAGGATTTCCAGTTCATTCCTACCAATAAGTATCTGTTCCGGGGTTCCTCCCTGATCAGCAAAATTTTCGATAAAACCTGTTTGGCCGTCTACTTTATCAAACGAGGAAAAAGGCAAGATACGTGTTAAAGTTTTTTTCCGGCCCCAATCCCTGCACTTATTCAAGGCAATTTGAAACGCCCAAGTGGAGAATTTCCGGCTTGAATCATATAGATGAATTTTTTGGTATATAGCGATGAAGCTTTCCTGCAAAAGGTCATAGGCTTCATCCCTGTCCGCAACATAGCGGCAAATGAAGGCATAAAGTCGCCCCTTGTAGCGTGACATTAATGCATCGAACGCCCTATCGGAGCCTTCCTGCAACAGGCGGGCAAGCTTTTCATCACCTGCCGTTTGATCAATGTTCATGCATCGCATCCGTTACATAATCATCCAGAATCCGCTTCTGACTTTCATCTAACAGAACTCTCATATCGAAGAAATGAGTAAGCGTTATTTGCTGAAGATGCCCCATGGCAACATGCACTTTATCAACAGCAGCCTGAACTGCCGGCGTATAGGCTTTTTCTTTTTTCATAATATCGCCAAGTTCCATATTGGCTTGGCGGATCTGGTTTTCATAGAAAGCTTTTTGTTCAGCGTATTTTTTTTCAATTGGTATCAGCTTGTCCGTTTGGGCTGGCGTAAAATTTAATTTGTCATGGAAACGTTGATGAGATTCTTCCATGTTTCTTGCATAATTCTTTGAAAAATATTCCCCGATACCAAAACCTATGGCAATGACCAATAGGAGAGAAAGTGAAAAGAAAATAATTCGTTTAATAAGAGTCATAATTCGGAGACCAGTAATAATGTGGATGGCAATTTAGAGTTTGTCACACTGAATACTTCAAACCCAAATTCATCATATTCGCTTATTGCAGGTCCGGTCTGAAGTTGAGTGCCAAAAAATACGCTGACAATCAAGGTGGAGGCCATGATACTGCCGCCCAGAGATGCCGGTATGCCAAACCATCTCTCTATGATATTTTTCCGTTCATTCTGCTCATGTCGATTCTGGGATATGCGCCCATAGACATCCTTTTTCAGATTTTTCAGGTCCAGATTTTTCAGATCATTCTGAAAAGTAATGTTTGAATAATGCGCTAACGCACGATCTATATCTTTGTTCATATTCTTTCCAATCACGCCCATAATACCTTCATACTATAACAAGAACCATATTCTAAATTCACTTACTCAGTTCTAATACGTACCATTACCAACAATCCCCCATAAATATTACCCTAAAGCAACCAAAGCTTAAAGACCATAAGCTTTCCAAACGAACATAATCATGCCCATCATCTGTTTTAGGCGCATCATATCCTACCATATTAAAAAACCATTACTTAAAAAAAATTTGAGGGATGTTTCGTTCGAGGCCGTATAAGCCTTTAGGAAAGGTATAAAAGCAGGATCGCAAATGTTCCTTAATTAATTATGTCGTTTTTGCTTTTTTCCTTTCCGACCATATAAACGACCCAGATTAACAACATTGAATTATATTCGATTTCTTCCATGCCATGAGGATTGTGAACAAGCCTATAGTAAAATATTTATGAAATTTAAGTGATATAATTTGGCAATGAAGACATTTTCATATGTATCCTTATTAAAAATTACTGTTGAATTTTTAATTTATGTCTATAGTACATATAGAAAAATGAAAGACTGGTTATAAAAAGTGTTATTTATTAAAAGCAAGATTCTGGTGGTTATGCTCATGCTTATGGTCTTTATTGGTCAGACAGCCAATGCCACAAGTGCTTCTTGTCAAATAGACCCCAGTCAGAATATTCATTTGGATATGGATACAACAAACCACAGTGCAAAAGATATGATCAATCATATCATAATCATTGATACGGCAACGCAATCATTCATGGATGATTGCTGCATACAGGATTGCGATTGCGCCCTTGGGGGGGGGTGCTCATCAGTTATATTGCTGTCTTCCCCTCATCAAGACTGGGAATTGATTGCCCTTCAAAGAAGGGGAGATCCTGCGTATTTGGTAACAAGACAGTCCCTGACCACCCTTTACCGCCCCCCGATTTCCCTGTAACGCAGGGCAAATCCGTCTGCACTCCAAAGGTTTAATCTTACTTTCGGTTTGTTTAAACGTTTAAAAACTGCCCTCTATTTTATTATGCTACTTTCTCGTGGCAATTAAATAATTCCCCCATTAAATTATAGACCAAACGGCCCCAACAAGGAGCATATTATGTTATTTTCTCAATTAATAACGAAGCCATTATTCGCCATTTTTATAGCTGTATTTCTGACGGCCTGTTCTGAAGAAAATACGGTGAGTGACGTAGGTCAAGATGCCTTACAGCAATCAATTTTACCTGTTCTGGAGGTATATAAAAGTCCAACTTGTCACTGCTGCGGTAAATGGATCGCGCATTTAGAAGATCATGGCTTTGACACAAAAGCCCATAATACAAATGATTTATCAGACCTAAAGGCCGAAAAGTCTATACTGCCGCGCTATCAATCCTGCCACACGGCTGTTTCAAAAGAAGGTTATGTTTTTGAAGGCCATATCCCGGCAAAATATATTCATCAGTTTCTACAAGAAAAACCAGAGGGCGCTATTGGTCTCGCCGTTCCTGCCATGCCCATAGGCAGTCCTGGAATGGAAATTGGCTCTGAATTCCAGTCTTACGATATACTGCTCTTGAAAGCTGATGGCTCTGCTGAAATTTATGCCCGGATAAATACCCAGGAGGAACAATATAAATGAGTATATATATGAAACCCTTAATGCCTGCATTTTCTGTGCGCCTGTTATTGGGGCAGGTTATCCTGCTTATGGCTGCTATGTCTGTACAGGCTGCCGAGCCCCATCATGAGACTTCAAAAAATCAGGAAACTTCAGAAATCATAGGGATGGAGATGGCCATCAAGGCGGCCAAGTTAAAGGACCCGTGGCTGGTGGGAAATAAACATTCTCAGGATTCTGTTGAATCTTTAAGTATTGTCGCAGGATCACTGCCGGATCCTTATATATCACTAGGTATAAATAATCTGGCCGCCGATAGTCTTAATTTTGGTCAGGAGCCCATGACCAATGCCAAGATTGGCATATCGCAAATGTTTCCCGCCGGTGACAGCCTTTCCATAAAACAAAGACAGCTTGAACTCAAAGCTGGCCAGTTTCCCTTCCAACGGGAAGACCGCAGGGCAAAAGTTACCGTCACCGTGGGCAGTCTGTGGCTTAATGCCTATAACGCGCAGGAAAGCATTAAAATAATTGAAAAAAATATCCCCTTGTTTGAGCAGTTGGTTGATATTGCCCAATCCAGCTATTCTACAGCGCTGGGTAAAAGCCGGCAGCAGGATGTTATTCGTGCCCAGCTGGAATTGACACAATTAGATGACCGTTTAACAATTCTGCATCAAAGGCAGGAAATGTTTCAGGAACGGCTATCAGAATGGCTGAATGGTTATTTTCTGGATAAATATCTGGAAAATCAGGAAAGTGAGGGTCAAAATACCTCATCGGGTTTCCGGCTGACCCGCAAACTGCCTGACATCGCACTGCTTAATTCACAGCTATATACTTCAGCAGCCCCGATCGAACAAGGATTGCTCTTCACCAAAATATCCGAGCATCCCGCTCTACGGGCCATTGAACAAAAAATCAGAACCAGTCAGGCGGGTATTGACCTTGCCAAACAGAAATATAAACCGGCATGGGGCATTAATGCCGGATATGGATATCGTTCCAGCGACAGGCTGGGCATTGGTCGATCTGACCTTTTTTCAGTTGGGGTGACTTTTAGCGTTCCCCTCTTCACCGCCAACCGTCAAGACAAGCAGGTTTTGTCGGCCATGTCAAAAACATCAGCGGTAAAAACTGAAAAATGGCAGATTCTCAGAAAATTTATGGCATCATTTGAAACGGCAAAGGCCCAATTATTGCGGTTAAATGAGCGCCAGAAAATCTTTCAATCCCGCCTGCTGCCGCAAATGTCTGAACAGGCGGAAGCGTCCCTGACAGCCTATACCAATGACGACGGTGATTTCGCCGAAGTTATGCGGGCGCGTATCGCAGAAATGAATGCCGAAGTTCAGGCTTTGAGCATTGATGTGGAGCGCCAAAAAACTATTCTTCAACTGAATTATTTATTTATGACAAATGCTGATGAAATCATTGCAAAGGGTCATCGCACAGGAGATTTAAAATGACAATAACCTTAAAAAAGACAGGCCCGTTGATCATCAGCGCATTATTGGGGGCGGCCCTTACCGTAACGGCCTACAGCCTGTTTGTCGGCGACGGCCAAACCCCTGCAGTAAAAAGCAGCGAAAAGACCCCCTTATACTGGGTTGCGCCCATGGATCCAAACTACACGCGGGACAAACCGGGAAAGTCGCCCATGGGAATGGACCTTATTCCGGTTTATGATGATGGGGCTTCGGGGGCTGATACAGGCCCTGGTACCATAAAAATTTCTCCGGAAGTCATCAATAATATGGGGGTCAGAACCGCATTAGTCGAGCGTAAAGCATTCCATTCCGAAATAAAAACAGTGGGTTATGTAAAATATGACGAAGATCAGCTGGTTCATATTCACCCAAGAGTTGAAGGCTGGATCGAAAAGCTTCATGTGAAAGCCGCTGGCGATCCGGTAGAGGAAGGTCAGCCCCTATATGAAATCTACTCCCCGGCACTTGTGAATGCCCAGGAAGAGCTGATCATTGCCCTCGGGCGCAATAATGCCCGATTAATAGAGGCAGCGGAAGACCGGCTGAAAGCGCTGAAACTGCCAGCAAATACCATCCGGGATTTAAAGAAAACAAAAAAGGTAACGCAGACCATTACGATGTATGCGCCGCAAAGTGGTGTGGTGGATAACCTCAACATTCGGGAAGGTTTTTTCGTAAAACCCGGCACGACTCTCATGTCAATCGGAACACTTGATCAGGTATGGGTCGAGGCAGAAGTCTTCGAAAGACAGGTACTTCAGGTCAGGACCGGTTTGCCCGTCACCATGTCTCTGGATTATTTGCCCGGGAAAACATGGGTGGGGAAAGTTGACTATATATACCCCACACTGAATGCCAAAACACGAACGGTCAAGGTTCGCCTGCGCTTTGATAACGAAAATAATGAACTAAAACCCAACATGTTCACACAAGTTATTATCCACGCCGAAGGCACGGATAATACCCTGCTTATTCCAAAAGAGGCCGTTATTCGTTCTGGCCGATTTGATCGTGTGGTTCTTGCACTGGACGGGGGGCGTTTCAAGTCCGTGAAAGTTAACGTCGGTCGTTTTAATGCACAATCTGCGGAAATTCTGTCTGGGCTGGAAGCCGGTGAAAAAATTGTGGTCTCTGCCCAGTTCCTGCTTGATTCTGAATCAAGCAAAACTTCGGATTTCAGACGAATGAACCAGCAGAGCGATGAAGAAACAACACAATCCCCTACCTTGGCCCCTGCACCGGATTCTGTTTGGGTCGAGGCAACAATCAACAGCCTGATGCCGGATCACCGGATGATAAATGTTTCTCATGAGGCCATTGAAGAATGGCAATGGCCCAAAATGACGATGGATTTTATCGTCGCAGAACAGGTGGCCTTTTCAGACCTTAAAGCAGCTATGACATTGCATATCGAAATTACAAAAAATGAAGATGATCAATATGTGGTATCCAATGTTCATATTCCCGCCAGCCCTGCCCCAAATCAAAAAGAAGATCAAGAAATGGATCATGAGAATATGGATCACAGCGAACATAACCAGCACGGGAATGAAAAATGATTGAATCAATTATTCGCTGGTCGATCGGCAACCGCTTTTTCGTTTTGCTGGCGACCTTCATTATTGTCGGTGTTGGTCTGGTGTCCCTGAAAAACACACCAATTGATGCCCTGCCTGACCTGTCCGATGTTCAGGTCATTATTAAAACCACTTTTCCCGGGCAAGCCCCGCAAGTGGTGGAAGATCAGGTGACCTATCCCCTGACAACCGCTATGCTTTCCGTCCCCGGAGCCGTTACCGTGCGCGGCTATTCATTTTTCGGAGACAGTTATGTTTATGTCATATTCGATGATGACACGGATCTTTACTGGGCACGATCACGCGTTCTGGAATATCTCAGTCAGGTCGCCCCGTCCCTGCCCGCAAGCGCCAGACCACAATTGGGGCCGGACGCCACGGGGGTCGGCTGGGTATATCTCTATGCTCTTGTGGATAAAACCGGAAAACATGACATAAGCCAACTGCGCAGCTTGCAGGACTGGTTTTTAAAATATGAACTGCAAACCGTCCCCGGCGTATCAGAAGTCAGCGCCCTGGGCGGTATGGTCAAACAGTATCAGGTGAAAGTTGATCCGGACAAGTTGCGGGCCTTTAACATGCCCCTGTCCCATATTCAAACTGCGATCAGGCGCGGCAATCAGGAAATTGGTGCCTCCGTCGTCGAAATGGCCGAGGCCGAATATATGGTGCGCGCCACGGGCTATCTGCAAAGTGAAGAGGACTTAAGGAATATTCCTTTGGGGGTGAACGAGAATGGCACCCCCCTGTTGCTGAAAGATGTCGCCGAGATTGGGATTGGCCCGCAAATGCGGCGCGGTATTGCCGAACTTAATGGCGAAGGCGAAGTTGTCGGCGGCATTATCGTGATGCGCTTTGGCGAAAATGCGCAAAATGTCATAGCTGGTGTCAAAGCCAAGATGGAACAATTGAAAAAAGGATTACCCGAAGGCGTTGAGGTCGTCACCGTTTATGACCGAAGCAAGCTGATTGAGAAGGCGGTTAAAAACCTCTGGATTAAATTACTTGAAGAATTTGGTATTGTGGCGTTGGTTTGTATGGTCTTTCTTTTCCATGTACGTTCTTCTCTCGTGGCCATCATCAGCCTGCCTGTTGGCATTCTGGCCGCTTTCATCGTCATGCATTATCAGGGGCTTAATGCTAATATCATGTCCCTTGGCGGCATTGCCATTGCCATTGGTGCCATGATTGACGGGGCCATTGTGATGATTGAAAATATGCATAAGCATATGGAACGAACTCCGCTCACCAAGGAAAATCGCTGGGAAATTGTGACAAAGTCCGCCGTTGAAGTTGGGCCCGCACTGTTTTTCAGTCTGCTGATCATTACCGTCAGCTTTGTACCGGTCTTTACATTGGAAGCGCAGGAAGGACGCATGTTCTCGCCGCTGGCATTTACCAAAACCTATGCCATGGCGGCCTCGGCGGCACTGGCCATTACGCTGGTGCCGGTCTTGATGGGCTATTTTATCCGGGGAAAAATTATTGCGGAACATAAAAATCCCGTCAACCGGATATTAACGGCGATCTATATGCCTGTCCTGAAACGGGTATTGCGTTTTCCTAAAATGACCCTTCTTGGCGCTTTGGTCATTCTGGCCATCGGCATGTGGCCTCTGGATAAAATCGGCAGTGAATTTATTCCACCGCTGGATGAGGGAGATCTCATGTATATGCCCACAACCTATCCCGGCATTTCCATTGGCAAGGCCCGGGAACTGCTCCAGCAGACCGATAAGCTGATCTATACCGTCCCCGAAGTCTTGACCGTATTTGGCAAGGCGGGCCGGGCGGAAACCGCCACCGACCCTGCGCCGCTGACCATGATTGAAACCTTCATTCAGCTTAAACCCCACGACCAGTGGCGCGAGGGGGTAACCCTCGACAGCCTCAAAAAGGAATTGGATGCTCTGGTTAAACTCCCCGGGGTGACCAATGCCTGGGTTATGCCCATCAAAACCCGCATAGACATGTTGGCCACGGGCATCAAAACCCCGGTCGGAATCAAAATTGCCGGGCCTGAATTGGCAGAAATCCAGCAAATTGGCAAGCAGTTGGAAGTCATCCTTAAAGATGTCCCCGGCACGGCGTCGGTTTATTCCGAACGCGTTGCGGGCGGGCGTTATATCAAGGTGGATATTAACCGGGAAAAGGCCGCCAGATACGGGCTTAATATTGCGGACGTACAACAGGTGGTAGCCACTGCAATCGGCGGCATGAATGTGACACAAACTGTCGAAGGGCTGGAACGCTATCCTGTGAATATCCGCTATCCTCAGGATTACCGCGATTCGCCGGAACAATTAGCCCTTCTGCCCATCGTCACCCCTGCGGGCATGCGTATTTCGCTGGCCGATGTGGCGACTATTCTGATTGAAGACGGCCCTCCGGCGATCAAGAGCGAGAATGCCCGCCTCAATGGCTGGTCCTTCATCGATATTGAAGGCATTGATATCGGAAGCTATGTTGAGGCAGCCCAGAAAATTGTCGATGACAAGCTCATATTACCTGCGGGCTATTCCATTCAATGGTCGGGGCAATATGAATATATGCTCCGGGCCAAGGCAAAGCTGGCCTATGTGGTGCCGATAACTCTGGGGATTATTATCATCCTGCTGTTTATCAACTTCCGGAATTTTATTGAGGTGGCCATCATCATGGGCACGCTGCCGCTGGCCATGGTCGGCAGTATCTGGTTGATGTATCTGGAAGGATTTAACTTTTCCATCGCGGTCGGGGTTGGCTTTATTGCGCTGGCCGGTGTGGCAGTTGAGATTGGTGTCATTATGCTGGTCTATCTTAATCTGGCTTATCGCACCATGCTCGAAGATTGTGACAAGAATGGTGAACGCCCCAATCAGGAGGGCTTAATCCATGCCGTCCTGCATGGTGCCGTGATGCGCGTGCGTCCTGTCATGATGACGGCCACCGCTATCATTGCGGGTTTGCTGCCCATTTTATATGGTACCGGAACCGGATCGGAAGTCATGAGCCGCATTGCCGCCCCCATGGTCGGCGGCATGGTCAGCGCGGTTCTTCTTACCCTGCTTGTCGTGCCGGCGTTATATTATCTCTGGCGGAAGCAAGGACTGGCTTCTTATAATCAATAAATAAAGTTGTGCAGGCCCTCATTAGAGCACTCTGCGCTTAGAGGGCCTGCATCAATTATATCAACGAATATCCGCCAATTTACCTTTAGAGAACCAGGGGAAAAGTGCGGGTAAAACAAAGAGCGTCAGGAAGGTGGACGTCACCAACCCGCCGACAATTACCGTCGCCAATGGCAACTGAATTTCCGCGCCCACACCATCAGACATGATCATCGGGATCAGCCCGAGTGCCGTGGAGGCTGCGGTCATCAATACCGGCCGCAGGCGGGACACCGCCCCTTCAAATACGGCTTTGGCCACGGTTTCCTTGCCAAATTCCAGACGAAGGTTAATAGCTTCCACCATCACCATCCCATTCAATACCGCCACCCCGAACAGGGTGATAAAACCTATGGAACTTGGCACCGATAAATATTGCCCGGACAAATACAGGGCAAAAACCCCGCCAATCATCGCGAGCGGCAGATTGACAAGGATTAAGGCCGCCTGCCCAACAGAATGAAAGGCAAAATACAAGAACAGCGCAATCAAGCCGATAGAAAGCGGCACAACGATCATCAGACGTTTCTGGGCGCGTTGCTGATTTTCAAACTGGCCGCCAATATCCACTGAATAGCCGGTCGGCAGATCAACTTTTTCCGCAATCGCCTTGCGAATATCCGCCACCACACTGCCCATGTCACGGTCTTGTATATTGGCCTGTATCACAATACGGCGCTGAACATCATCCCGCCTCACCTGCGGCGGGCCTGATTCAATAGTGATTTCCGCCACATCTCCCATACGAACCCACGCGCCGCTCGGAGATTGGAGAATAAGATCGGCAATCGCCTGCGGATCGGCACGAAATTCACGGGCAAGGCGAACATAAATATCATAACGTTCATTGCCATTGATAATCTGACCGGCGGCGCGCCCGCCCAGACCGTCACGCACCACTTCCATCACATCCCCAACCGCAAGGCCGTAACGGGATAATTGCCGCCGATTGGGCCTGATCACCAATTGGGACTCGCCCGCAATCTGTTCCATGGCCACATCGCGGGTTCCCTCAATGGCTTGAACCACCTGCTGGATCGCCTTGCCCTTTTCAGCCAGAATATTCAGATCCGGGCCGAACAATTTAATGGCAAGCTGCGCTTTAACACCAGACAGCAATTCATCAACCCTGGTGGCGATAGGCTGCGAGAAATTGAGCAGGAGACCGGGGAATTGTTCCAGTTTCTCTTCCATCAAACCCTGCAATTCCTGACGGCTATCCGCGCTTGTCCAGAATTCCGGCGATTTCAGGCCAATATAGATTTCTATATTGCTCACCGGTTCCGGATCGCCGCCGATTTCCGCCCGCCCGATACGGCTTGAGGCATAGGTCACTTCCGGAAATTCCATCAGTAAAGCCTCCAGCTTCGGGGCCACCGCAAGAGCGGTCTCCAGACTGGATGACGGCGCTAATGTAGCCCGCAGATTTATGGTGCCTTCTTCCAGTTCGGGAACAAATTCAGTCCCAAGGCGCGGCACGAGAGCCAAGGTGATCAGAAGCAATAGTCCCGCCCCGCCCAATACCACTGTCTTGCGCTTCATGGCCTTTTCCAGCACGGAACGATAGTGTTTTTCCAGAACCGTCACAATGGGGCTGGGCCGGGCCTTAATGCCGCGTTGAAAGAAATAGCTCGCCAATGCCGGCACCACAATCAACGACACAAGCAATGAGGCCGCCATGGCAATGATGATGCTCACCGCCATCGGCTGAAACAGCTTGCCCTCCACCCCTTCAAGACTGAACAGGGGCGCAAAAACCACCATAATGATGGTCACCGCAAAAAATACCGGCTTGGCAACCTCTCGTGAGGCTTCCTGAATACGCAGTCCCACAGATGTATCACGGGCCACATCATGGGGATCGTCATCATCAAGGGGCAGATTTTTGGCATGTTCCGCATCATGCTGGCGATCCGGATGGCTAAGATGTTTGAAAATATTATCCATCATCACCACGGCCCCGTCCACCATCATGCCGATGGCCACCGCAAGACCGCCAAGGGACATCAGGTTGGCCGATAAGCCATAATAAGACATCACCATCAATGCCATCCCCACAGACAGGGGAATGGAAATCAATACCAGCAAGACAGCCCGCACATTAAGCAGGAACAGCATCAATACGATCACAATGAAGACAAAGGCCAATATCAAAGCATTCGACACCGTCTTAACGGCTTTTTCAATCAGATCCGCCTGATCATATATAGGCTCGAAGGTCACCCCCTTGGGCAGGGCCTGCTGTATTAGGGGAATCCGGTCATTAATACCGTCAATGGTAACTTTTGTATTGGCGCCCATGCGTTTCAGAATGATGCCTGACACCACCTCACCCAGGAATTTTGCGTCGCCATTTTCCGTCCGGCGGGTAATGGTCACTGCCCCCTGACGGATTTCACTGCCAAGTTCAACGGTGGCCACATCGGACACCCGAACCACGGTACCTTCAATCGTCTTTAACGGAATCTGTTCCAGTTCTTTCAGACCCTGATCGTCATAGCTGAGCCAGCCCACGCCCCGGATCACCAGTTGTTCCTGGCCCCGGTTCATATACCAGCCACCGGCATTGCTATTGTTATTCTCCAATGCCGCGACCACATCCTCCTGATTTAAACCATAAGCCAGCAAGCGGGACGGATTTACATTGACCTGATACTGGCGCACATTACCACCAAAAGACAGGACGTCCGTGATTCCGTCAACTGGCATCAGCAATAATTTAACCACCCAGTCATTGAGGCTCCGCAGCGCCATGGTATCATAACCAGCGCCCTCTTCGGCGATAAGAAGATATTGATATACCTGTCCAAGGCCGGATGTATTGGGGCCGATTTCAGGGGTCCCGACCCCGTCGGGGATCAGCTCCTTCGCCGATTGCAGCCGCTCAAAAACCAGCTGGCGGGCAAAATAAATGTCGATGCCTTCCTTGAAAACCACCGTAATACCGGACAGGCCGGTTTTGGAAATAGACCGCACCTCCTCTACATCCGGCAAGGCATACATGACAGCCTCGATGGGAAAAGTAATAAGCTGTTCCACTTCTTCGGACGCAAGGCCCGGGGCTTCGGTATTGATGGCCACCTGTATGTTGGTCACATCGGGAAACGCGTCCAGATTAAGACGCGGAATAAAAAAAACGGCTGCCGCAATAAACGTCAGCAAACCAATCACCACCAGCAGACGGTTGGTGACGGACCAGTCGATCACACGATTTAACATAATATTATCCTTAGCCTTAAATTAATGGTTATGCGCGTCAAAACTGCCTTTGGCGATCTGGGATGAGACGAAAAAGGCCCCTTCAACAACAACTTTTGTGCCCTCTTCAATGCCGGTAATCTCACGCCATTTGCCTAACGATCTGCCAAGGCCAACCTCATGGGCCGAAAATTTTCCGTCATCGCCTTGCACAAAAACTGTCCAGTCACCGTCCGCGCCGCGCATAAGGGCCGCTTCGGGTACCGCCAGCACGGGCTCATCAGTCTTAAAGGAAAAATAAACATCGGCAAACATACCGGGATGCAGCCTGTGGCCAATATTATCCACCAGCAGCCGCACTACGCGGGTACGGGTTTGCTGATCAATGATATGGGCTTCCTGCGTGACTATTGCGGGAAATACATCGCCGCCCACCTTCACCTCTGCCTTGCTTCCCGAAGGCAGATAAATCTGTAATGTGGGTGCCAGACGGGCCTCTACCCATAATTTTTTCTCATCGGCCAGTTCCATGAGTGCATCCCCGGACTGCATCCGTTGTCCCTGATTGAAATCATCGGTCAACACCGCGCCCCCTCTTTCCGCGAACAGGGTATATTCACCCAGATTCTTCTTTTTCAAGGATAATTCGCCGATAGCTTTTTCCGACAGGCCAAAGGCCAAAAGTCTACCATAAGACGCCTGCATGGTACTTTGAGCCGCGATATAACGCCGGTCGCCCACCGCTGAACGGCCCATTTCCTGAACCCGCTGCCACTCGGCTTTGGCAATATTATAGCTGGCCTGTGCATCCGCAACCGTTTCACTGAACAGGGTCACCAGAGGTTGCCCCTTCTCCACATGATCCCCCAGCGCCACATGACGGCGCAGAACCACAGAATCCACGCGCGGGGAAACCTGATAGCTGGTATAGCCATTGGATTTGATCTCTCCGGGGGCATAAAGCTGATAATCCATGGTTCGGAATTTCAGGGGCTTCATGGTGATATTGGCCTGCTTTATCTGTTCCGTTGACATATCGATGCCTTCGGCTTTCTCTCCTTCATCATGGCCTCCATCATGGCCTTCTTCCGCAGCAGGCGAGGCTTTTTCGTCATGATCATGATCATGTTCAGGCTCTTGGGCAACAGCAGCAAACTGGGCCAAACAGGCAACAAGGCCAGTGACTAATATCGTTTTTAAAATCTGTTTCATAATATTCATCCAATAATTCTTTTTAATGCTTCACTTGCATCAGGGCATTTTCCATTTGCCCTGTTTGCAGCAGCCATTCAATTCGGGCCATCTGATATTGCGTATGTAATTCTATCCCGGCGATTAATCCTTCGGTACGCTGTTGCAGGCTAAGCAGATATTCCGTCATACTCATATCCCCGCTGCGCCATTGTTTTTCCAATAGATCCTCACTGCTTTTCGCCCGGCCCTGCATAAGGGTTTGCCAGCGTTTATAGCGTTTTTCATATTCTTCCAGCGTTGCGCTACTGGCGCGAATAGCCGCCAGTTGCCGGCGTTGAACCGCGCGGTAGCTCGCTTCTGCTGCAAAAGATTCGCGGCTCGCGGCGCGGGCTTCTGCGCTAAAATTATTACGCACATTCAAGGGGATGGACAGGGTAACCCCAACCACCGTACTGCCACTGGCTTTACCCCCGCTAAGGCCAACCGTTGGCTCGGCCTTGCCTCTCAGTCGGGCAAGGTCAGCGATTTTCTTCGCCACTTCCCATTCGGCGCGGGCGGCGGTGACGGCGGGATGCTGTTCCACCCACTGATCCCTATTCCCGGTTTCGCCATTGGCCCAAAGTGTTTCAGGAATATCTTTCCATCGGACGGACCAATCGGGCAATAGCTCCTGAAGTCGGGCCTCGGCCTGTCTGAGGCGCGCCTGAGCCTGCGCGGCATCATTCAGCTTTTGGGACAGACCCAGAAAAGCCAATTCCACATCCACCTGCCCCAGATCGCCGGACTGCTGGCGAGCATTGACCAAAGTGAAAAGCGTGCCCAGCTGTTCCTCTTGTGTGCGGGCAAGGCCTGCCTGCGCGCGGGCGGCGTTCCAGTCAACGATGGCCTGCAGGGCATCGGCGGATTTTTGCTGCAAGGTCAGCTCAAAGGCCCGGCGGGCGGCTTTGCGGCCAAAAGTGGCTTGCGCGCGTTGTTGATCCCGCTTGCCCCACCAGTCGAGGGTTTGGCTCAGGCCAAGGCGATAATTATTATCCTTTCCCTCACGCTCATATTCCGTATCCAATGCCGGATTATAAAGCGGCTGGTCAAGGCTGTCAGCCATAGACAGAGCGGCCAGCATCTTTTCCCGGGCGGCAATGGTATCGGGATGCTGGCTGATCTGGCTGCGAAACCAGAACCCCCATGATGTATCGGCTTCTTCGGCCAGCAAAGAACCCGGCAACAGGGCTAAACACAGGCCAACCAGGCACATATATTTTATTTTACCCGCCACGGCAGATATTGGTTTGGCGTAATCCAAACCGGTAATTCTGAGAAAATTCATTGAACTTTATCCTGATAATCGAAAAAAACAGAGCCAATGCAATGTCTCCATTGCATGCGGCTTTAAAATGTTAAAATTTCGATTAGAGGATTGGCGGACGCAAATGGGGCGCAACAAACGCCGAAGGCAGATTTAAAAGATACCCAAAACGTTTTTCCCCTGATAAAAACACAGATATGCTACCGGGGAACAAAAAAGAAAAAATACCGGTGCAGTGACAACATTGATGGCAGTCAACGTCATCTAAAGAAGGCCCGCCGGCATCATTGCCCCCTGCTTGAAGGACAGTGACAGACACATCGTGGTCAAAGGACACATACTCAGCCCCCGTCTGCTCGGAATGATGAATATAGGCAACGGTAACAACGGTCTGAACCACCATTATCAGCATTAAAATTCCGAACAAGAATTTTCGCATGTGAATACCATTTCCATCATTTAAGACATTAATATAATGTCGGTAGCTTAATAATTTTTTACAGAATGTAAATGTTTTTCTTTCAGGGCAATATTTCTGTTGAGGCTTTCCCTATGAAATGTCAATAGTTTAAAAGACGAAAAAAATGAAGAGATGGTGGGCGATACAAGATTTGAACTTGTGACCTCCTCGATGTCAACGAGGCGCTCTACCCCTGAGCTAATCGCCCCACAATGACGCTATAGAGGGGAGTTATAATCATTTTGCTCTATTTGGCAAGGTAAAAAATAGAATTTCATTCCCCTTGGACCGAACGAAAAACCCCAAGATAATATGCAGAATAATAGCCGGATTATTCAGAGGTTAGCAGGTTCTCACCGACCCATGTTAAATAAGCTTCACTGCCGCCTGTGATGTCCCATTGGACGATGCAGGGGGTATCGTAGGAATGAAGTTGTTTTATGCGATTGGTGACTTTTTCGACAAGGTCTTTGCGGGTTTTCATGAAAACAGCCCGTTCGGAATCTTCGCAAATTTTGCCCTCCCAAGGATAAATCGATAAAATATCACCAGAGATATTAGCGCAGGCAATGAGTTTTTCTTTAATCAATTCCCGGGACAGTGATACGGCCTCGGCTTTATCCCGAACTGTCACATATAACGTGCAATATTCAATCATATTTCTTCTCAGAACCCCTTCAGGTCTTTGTCTGGCGCAGCAACAGCAATGCCGCAGACAAGGCCACCACCGCGCCCCCCTGATGGGCCGCCGCCAGCGGAATTGGCACCATATAAATCAATGTATATATCCCAAGCATCCCCTGCGCCAAGACCGCCGCCACCATAAGATGGCCAGACATCCGCACATAAACATGGGAATTTCTTAACGTTTTATACCAGACAAATATGGCAAAAAGACCAATCAGGTAACCCATCATCCGGTGATTAAACTGCACCGTTATAATATTTTCAAAAATATTCATATACCATGGGGTCATGCTGTATAATCCTGCGGGGATCAATTGCTCTTCCATCATGGGCCATGTGTTATAAATCATGCCGGCATTTAAGCCCGCCACAAGGCCGCCTAACAATATCTGAAGAAAAATCAGCCAGACCAGAACCACAATGGCACGGGCGGATCTTTTGCCCATACCAATGGTGCTGGTGCGTCTCTTCATCACAAGGCCTGTCGCGACCCAGAATATATAAAGGTAAATCAATACCGCCAGGCCCAGATGCGCCGTAAGGCGATAATGGCTGACGTCCGGGTGATCTACCAGGCCACTTTTGACCATCCACCAGCCAAGGGCGCCCTGCAAACCGCCCAGAAAGAACATCAACCATAATTTTGGTTTCAGGCTGGCGGACACCTGCCGCCTTATCAGGAAGAAAACAAACGGCACAAAAAATACAAGACCAATCAGCCGCCCCAGCAAACGATGGGTATATTCCCAGAAAAATATTCCTTTAAATTCATCAAGGCTCATGCCTTTGTTAATTTTTTGATATTCCGGGAATTGTTTATAGGTCTCAAATTCCTGACGCCATGCCTCTTCACCTATTGGGGGGATTATACCGCTGATCGGTTTCCATTGCACGATGCTCAGGCCGGATTCAGTCAATCGCGTTACACCGCCGACAATAACCATACAAAAAATCATGGCACAAACCAAAAACAGCCAGATCGCAATTTGGCGATTATTTTTTTTATCCGAGTACATGTATCACCTAATATCACCCCATTTAATCCAGACTTTGAGTTCAATTCGCTATCTTAACCGAAAAAATATTGAGATAAATGTTTTTTTCTCACTGTTTAAAAATTATGGTTAGCAGACCTTTAATTTCCCATAAGAATTGATGAAAATTTTTAAAGTACCCTTAGAAAATATTAATATTTAACAGGTAACATTCATCTATGGTCAAGGTCTTAAACATATCTAAAGATTATAAATCCAGACTTTTTCATACTGGGTTTCTTGTTATTGCCTCTGCCTTTTTAATCTTGACCCTTTCCCCAAGTCGCGGCCTGTCTGCGCAAATTCAACTATATGATTTTCCCATAATTGAGAGAGGCTATACGCCCAAACTTCAAGAATCCAGACCTAAGATCAATGATTTTCTGCAGGAACATGCCAAGGTAGGTTTATTTAAAGCCCGTACAGAAATATATCTGCCCTATAATAAAATACTGGCTTTTTCAGGAAATATATATGTCCTTAGAGGCCATAATTTACTTGCCGCCATAGTCCCCGATCTTCGATTCCAGAAAAGAGAGTATCTCACAGGATTTGGCTTCACCGGTTTAGTGAATTGGCCAATTTTTCAACAAGAAAACTGGGCCATTCACCTCAAGGGTAAAATCAGCAGTTTTCGGCAACTCACTGTTGATTTGTCCCAAAGAAACCGCTGGAATTTTGAGCATCAACTGGGTTGTAGCGCGAATTTCAACGTCAATGATGCCGTTCAAATATCTCTCAATCTTTATCAATACCGTATCATTGAGGATATCCAATATGACAATCTCAATCAGTCCTATATAAACAGCAGCGGTGGCTTTGCAACCTTACAATTTCAATTCTAAACTATTATCAGACCCCCATATTCATATTGCTTTTCTGTTAAAAAAGACTTATCTGAAGCCTTATGGATCAAACGCTTACCTATATACTTATGATCATCACGACCATTATTTCCGGCTTTTCACTATATAAGGCCCGAAAACCAAAGGCGTTGGGCAAATCATGGCACGTGCCGTGGAACGGTTTGGTTTTCCTTGGCCTTATGTCACTTCTGGTTTTAATCCGTCACCAGTTCACCCTGTCAGGCATTGACTTTCCCGCCCGATAAACCGGCTTTTAAACCTCCACTTTTGACGCATCAGCAAGCGCAATGGCAGATACGTTAAATATGCCCTTTGCCGTGGCAGACGGGGTGACAATATGCGCGGGCTGCGCCGTCCCGAGCAAGATCGGGCCGACCAACAGGCCATTATCAATAGTCCTCAGCATATTCGTACAGATATTCGCCGCATCAAGATTAGGGAATATGAACAGATTTGCCGAGCCCGTAAGGCGGCTGTCAGATACCATCCTGTCTCTGATAGCCTCTTTCAGTGCTGAATCCGCATGCATTTCCCCATCGATTTGCATATCAGGCCGCATATCGCGCAAAATTGCGGCGGCTTTGCGCATTTTCTTGGCTGACGGCGCATTGGAAGAGCCAAAATTGGAGTGGGATAATAAAGCGACCTTGGGTTCAACCCCAAAGTGACTGACCTTTTCTGCGGCGGCCAAAGTATTTTCAACAATTTGATCCACGGTCGGGTCTACAGTCATAAAAGCATCGGCAAGGAAAATTGTTCTGCGCGGCAAGATTAATGTGCTAACTGTCGATAATTTATGGTTGGCATTTTTCTGGCCAATAATATCGATAATATATTTTACATGAAAATCAAATCGCCCGTATGTCCCGCAAATCATGGCATCTGCATCGCCCATCCGCAGGGCCAGGGCGGC
>JAJRQU010000198.1 GCA_024280095.1 Alphaproteobacteria bacterium
CCAACCATATACCGCCATATTATTTCCCACGGCATATGGGGCGAGCCGGGACGCATCCTCACCAATTATTTTGCCAACCCCGACCTTTGGAATTTGATTGAATATGTCATACGATTCCTCGCACTTTTCTCCCCTGTAACTTTCCTGTTATGTCTGTTTTATTATAGCGGTGACCTTATCAAGAGATATTAAATACGGGGTATTGCCAATAAAGGCCGTCTCATTGCCCTCAGTCTGGCCCTGAATATTCTTTATGCTCTGCCCTGGCTTTATTTATGCAAATATATTGCTTTCGATCAGGCTAATACGGATAATCTGGTTGAATTGATTTCCCGGCAGGGATTTATGGGCATAGGCGGCGGCGGTTACCTTTATTTGCTTATCCTGCTCTTAACCCTGAACAGCGTTTTAATGCGCCAAAGTCTGTATCATTGGGCGATCAAGTTATTATTTACCGCCGCTTCCGCTACCGGTGGATGGTATTTACTCAACCTTGGTCTTGAGCAGAATATTGAAAAATACGGGACAAGCTTTTCCGCAGTTGATTTTCTGCTTGGATCTGATCGCCAGCATAAACTTAGTCAATCAACACTGTTCATTCGCTGGATAATTTTATATATAGGTTGTGTCATAACATTGGTCTGGGGGATGAAATTTAATCTTTTATCTCTTATGACTGATATTAAACAGAAATTTAAACAGCGTTTCAAACCGATAGGCTCATAATGGATAAAAATAGTTTTAACGACTTTATCGCTCTCATCACAGAAGCATGGGAATACGGCGTATACGGGATTGATATAGGCAAAATTATCTTTGCTATTCTGATCTTCTTTTTCTTTCTGCTGATCCGCCGCCTGTTCAGCAGATTTATTGTCAACCGCTTGAAAGCTCTGGCCCTCAAGACCGAAAATGATTTCGATGACCTTGTGGTAGATGCTTTGGAACATCCTTTACGTTTTATTCCCATTGTCATTGGCGTTTTTCTTGCTACCGAAGTGTTAATACTGAATGAAAGCCTTCAGCAGGGCGCTTATTACCTGAACCGATCTCTGGTCACCTTTAACATATTCTGGATTTTGTATAAGCTTGTGGGGCCGTTAAGTCGATCTTTGTCCGGGTTGCGCGGGGTTTTTACCGATAGCATGCTCACATGGTTGGTCAAGGCCATCAGGGCACTGGTATTTTTCCTCGGGGCTGCGGCAATTCTGGAAATCTGGGGCATTGCGATCGCCCCCCTGATCGCAGGTCTTGGCCTGTTCGGGGTTGCGGTGGCTCTTGGCGCGCAGGATGTTTTTAAAAATTTAATTGCCGGCCTGTTTATCATCGGAGAGAAAAGATTCCACCCTGGTGACTGGGTACTGGTGGATGGTATCGTCGAAGGCACTGTAGAAGACATTGGCTTTCGCACCACCACCATCCGCCGTTTCGACAAGGCCCCGGTATTCGTGCCAAACTCCAAACTGTCTGATAATGCCGTGGTTAACTTCACCCGCATGACCCATCGCCGAATATATTGGAAAATCGGGCTTGTTTATCACACCTCCATAGATCAATTGCGCGATATCCGCCAAAAAATAGAAGCCATTATCCTGAATAATGATAACTTTGCCCAGCCACCAGAGGTTTCGACTTTTGTGCGCATTGACAGCTTCAATGACAGCTCAATTGACCTGATGCTTTATTGCTTTACCAAAACAACCAAATGGGGGGAATGGTTGGAGATCAAAGAAACTCTCGCTCTGGAGGTCAAGGATATTGTCGAGAATGCCGGCAGCAGCTTTGCCTTCCCAAGCCAGTCACTTTATCTGGAAACAATCCCCGCCGGTGCCGAGAGTTTCCCCATACCAAAAGAAAAAAAAGATAAGAAAACAATATCTTAAGGGAATAGCAATATTTTGACATTATCTCTCGGTATATGAATATGCCCGTACAGAAAAAACACGCGCCGGCAACCCTGCGCAACAGAGAGCCTATTTTAGCGGTTCTGAAAGACTGCTTGCCGCCGCATGGGACAATTCTGGAAATCGCCAGTGGCTCTGGCCAGCATGCCAGTTACTTTATTGAATATCTTCCCGGAAATTATTGGCAGCCGAGCGACCCCGATAGCAAAAGCCGTAACAGCATCAGTGCATGGTGGTGGGAAGTCCAGCTCAATAATATTCTGCCGCCTCTGGACATCAATACCCGGGATTCTACTTGGTCCATAGAGACGATTAAGCTGCCTCAGCCGGTTACCTCTATTGTTTGTATCAATATGATCCATATCTCGCCTTGGGAATCAACTGTCGGTCTGATGGAGGGGGCGGCGCGAATTCTGCCAAAAGACGGCATTTTATATCTTTATGGCCCCTATAAAAAGGATGGCATACATACGGCACCAAGCAATGAACTTTTTGATATTAAACTGCGTGATCAAAATCCAGATTGGGGCATCCGGAATTTGAACGATGTTAAAGACCTTGCTCAGGGAAATGGTCTGATATTTATAAAAACCGTAGAAATGCCCGCCAATAACCTGTCAGTGATTTTCAAGAAAACGGACTAGATATTCAGCCATCACAATCAAACGCACCCTATATTACAGTATTTTCCAATATACGTTTCCAGTTGCCACCCATAATTTTATCAACATCATAGCGAGCAAACCCACTTGCTGTTAAATGGTCATGAATGCGGCTCATCCGATCAATATGATTAAATTCGGGAATAACCACATGTGTTGGCATAATATCAAAACCACGGATACCATTTTTCCTAAGGTCTGACCACCAATCCAGATATTGCTTCACACCCTCAGTATTATTATTATTCAGTTTCAAAAGGTTCTTTTGGCCCCGAAGGGGATAATCATTGGCGATTGCTGCGGTATCCACTCCTGCAATATTGATAATATGACGTATATGATCCACAAAATGCTCCGGCAATGGTTTTTCTTCTCTAGTAAGCCAGAATGACATCATAAAAACGCCAAAAGCCCCCCCACTATCACCAATCCCTCGGATTACCTCATCTGGAGAACAACGTGCATTATCCACAAGAGCGCGGGCGGCTCCGTGAGTTTGTACAACAGGAAATTGCGAAAGGGCCAATGTATCCATTGCACTTTGAGGCGAGGAATGAGAAAGATCAATCAACATCTTAAGATCATTCAAGCGCTCTATCAGCTCAGCACCTCTTTTACTAAGCCCCCGTTCAACCACATCCATTGTTCCGCCAGCATAGTCGTTTCCATAATGATGCGTCAGTTGTAAAACTCTAAGACCAAGGTTATAAAACTCATTTACCTGACCTAGGTTTTCTTCAACACAATCAGCTCCTTGTATTTGGAAAAATACTGCACATTGATCGTTCTCGCGAGCCCTTTGCAAGTCTTTCCCGGTAAGTGCTAGGCGAAAAATATCTGGATGTTTTTGGATTACCTCTCGCGCCTCCCTAATGCTTTTCATGCATGCTGAGTAAGTTCTCTTATAATTTATAGTACCATCCAATTGCTTAATTTCCTCAATATCAGAAATATCAGCAATATATCCATTCAGGCCTGATTCTCGTACGTCCCCAAGGTCATCTGGTAGAAAGCTCAACCCATCAATCATCCAGCCTTTATCTGCCTCAACACTAAAACTGCACCCGGGCAATCCAGCACCAATAGCCAGACTGCTGCTTCCTAAAAGAAATTGACGCCTAAACATATTCTTATTAACTCCGCATTTGAGAACAAATACCTATGCCACTAGTGCCCTGTATATTCAGAAGACCTTCCATTCCCAGAGAATGTTACCCATAGATTTTTTAATTAAATGTTACCCATTCAGGGTATCCTGAAACCGGATGGGCTGGCCGGTGGCTTCTTCGGCAAGCGTGCCTTCCCACATAACTTTCCTGCCGCGCACGAAAGTTCCCACGGGTTTGCCTATGATCTGCCGGCCTGTGAAGGGACTCCAGCCGCATTTGCTTTGCAGCCAATCTTCCTCGATCGTCCATTTTCGTTTCAGGTCAACGAGGGTCAAATCCGCGTCATAGCCAACGGCAAGGCGGCCTTTACCCGCGATATTAAATAGTCTGGCGGGGCCGGAACTGGTCAAATCCACCAATCGTTCCATGGATAAAAAGCCCTTGTTCACCTGATCCAGCATGATGGGCAACATGGTTTGCACGCCCGGCATTCCGGAGGGACTTTGGGGATAGGGCAAGCCTTTCAATTCTTTATCTTGGGGGCTATGACCGGATCCAAGAACATCAACGATCCCCGCGCTCAATGCCTTCCATAAACCAATGCGCTCTGCCTCATCCCTGATCGGGGGGTTCATCTGAGCATAGGTGCCAAGCTCTTCGTAACATTCCGGCGCGGAAAGATTTAAATGTTGCGGGGTCACCTCCACCGATGCCACGTCTTTATAGGCCGCAAGCAGGGCCATTTCATTTTCCGTTGACACATGAAGCAGATGAATTGGCCGCCCTGTCCGCCGGGCAATTTCCAGAATACGATCCGTGGCCATATGGCTCGTTTGAGCATCATGCCAGACGGGGTGCTGGCTGACGCCGCCCTCTTCTGATAGATGCTTGCGCTCTATCAGCCGGTCATTATCTTCTGCGTGAATGGCAATTCTTCGTGTGCCATTTGATAAGATGTCGGCTAACTTTTGATCGTCGCTAATCAATAGATCACCTGTAGAAGCCCCCATAGAAATTTTAATGCCGCAACAACCGGGTAATCTTTCCAGTTTATGAAGATTCTTAGCATTTTTTGACGAAGCGCCCACGTAAAAAGCAAAATCGCACCACATGTGGTTAGCGGCTCTTTTCACGTTATCATTCAGCGCCTTTGCCGTCGTGGTTAAAGGCTTGGCATTGGGCATTTCAAATACCGCTGTCACCCCGCCCATAACGGCGGCACGGCTTCCGCTTTCCATATCTTCCTTGGCCAGATCTTCCTTGGCATTATCCCCCGGTTCACGAAAGTGCACCTGAGTATCAATCACGCCGGGCATAAGATGCAGTCCCGTTGCATCGATAACCTCTTCGGCTTCAAGATTATCAAGATGGCCGATGGCAACTATTATATCATCCTTGATCGCCACATCAGATGGTTCTATCCCGTTATGTGAAACGCAGATTGCATTTTTTATAAGAATATCAATGGCCACGAGTTTCATTCCTTTGTTGACGTTACCCTGAAAGCAATACTATTATTTACCAAATTCAACAAGAAATCCTTAAAATACAAGAGGATTAGAACCATTTTCTTGCCGCACAGGGGCGTATTACATATGAGCATAATGCGTAAAGCCTTAATCTGTTATGGCTCACGGCCCGAGCTGATAAAGCTGTCCCCACTATATCATAAGTTGAGGCTTTCCGGCAACATCATGCCTATTCTGTGCAATACAGGGCAGCATAAGGATCTTTTGCCCCCCCATATGAACAGCTTAAACCTTAAGGCAGACGTGCAGTTAAATGTGATGCGCAAAGGGCAAAGCCTTGATCAGCTCATGGCACAGCTTTTCGCGCAATTACCAAAGGTTTTTCAAAAATTTCGCCCTGACATTGCCATTGTTCAGGGCGATACAGCGAGCGCCCTTGCTTGCGCCATCATTGCCCGGAAAAAACAATGTCCCATTGCCCATATTGAAGCCGGCCTGAGAACCTATGACCATAAATCCCCCTTTCCCGAAGAGATATACCGGCAAAATATTTCTAAATTGGCGCGCTGGCACTTCTGCCCCACGCAGAAGGCACAGCAAAATTTATTAAGCGAGGGCTATGAGCCAGAGGCAATTTTTGTCACCGGTAATACTTCGGTGGATATGGTGCTGGAAATGCAGAAAAAATTGACCGATGAAAGGGAAATGTCCAACGGCCCAAAGATAAGAAAATCTTTTTTCTTAATCACCCTTCATCGCCGCGAAAGTCAGGGCGCACCATTGGTCGGGATCATTAACAGCCTTCTGGAATTTGCCAATAGCCGTCCAGAATTTGATTTTATTTTCCCCCTTCATCCCAACCCGGCCTCTTCTGACATGATCAAAGCTCTGCTCGGCGATGCCGATAATATCCGACTGATCGCGCCCCTGGCCTATCCCAAATTTATCCAGCTTATGTCAGAGGCATTTGCCATAATTACCGATTCCGGCGGCATTCAGGAAGAAGCCCCCACGCTAAACACCCCCGTCATTGTTATCCGCAATAAGACAGAAAGGGCAGAGGGTGTGGAAAATGGCTGCCTCAGGCTTGCGGGTACCGATAGAAATAGCATATTATATGAACTTAACTTACTCATTGACGACAAGGCGCACTATAAAGCAATGCAAGAGGCTCCAAACCCCTTTGGCGATGGTAAGGCTTCTGACCGAATAACCCGCCATCTGATAGATATAATAGAAAGAAATTTTTCAAAAAATGCCGCCCCAGAAAATATCCCTGCTGAATAAGCCAACGCTCTTAGAAAATCGCGCTATTCTGACCCTGTCCGGTTCAGACCGTAAAAAATTTTTGCAGGGCTTAATCACAAATGATATTAATGCAGTGTCAGACGTTTCTGCAATCTATGCGGCCTTGTTAACGCCGCAAGGAAAATATTTGCATGACTTTTTTATCATTGAGAAGGATGATACAATTTTTCTGGATTGCGAAAGAGCGCGAATGGCAGATATTCACAGACGGCTCATGATGTACCGGCTGCGCGCAGATGTGGATATTATGGATTGTTCAGAAAAATATACCGTCCTGGCCTCTCCTGAATTATTGTCTGAAGGCATCATATCCTATCCTGACCCGCGCCATCCGAACATGGGCTTTCGGACAATAATATCCGCACCGGGCACTTACTTAAAAGATGATCATTATGATGACCTTCGCCTTTCGCTTGGGCTGCCCGACGGCTCGCGGGATTTCGATGTGGATAAAACCCTTGTCCTTGAAGGTAATATGGAAGAATTAAACGGGGTTGATTTTAACAAAGGCTGCTATGTCGGGCAGGAAGTCACTGCCCGAATGAAGCATCGGGCCATTTTAAAAAAACGCCTGTTGCCGGTTACTATCGATGGCCCCCTTCCCGCCAGAGGAACAGAAATCATTGATAAAGACGGCAAAAAAATTGGCGACATCAGGTCTGGGCAGGGGAATAGGGCCATCGGTTATTTTCGACTCGCGAAGATGACTTTTAATCAGCCCTATCACTGCGGGGATGCAACGATCACACCATGGCAACCGGATTGGTACCCAGAAACAAATGATTAAGGGGATTAAAATGAAAGAAAGATGCAGCTGGCCTGGGGACGACCCCTTATATGTCGCCTATCATGATACGGAATGGGGCGTGCCAATTTACGACGGACGCGAGCTGTTTGAGAAACTTATTCTGGATGGTTTTCAGGCGGGCCTGTCATGGATCACCATCTTGCGCAAACGGGAAACTTTTCTGAGCGCCTTTGACAATTTCGATCCTGCGATCATTGCCCAATATGATGATCAGGACATAGAAAGACTGATGAACGACACCGGCATTATCCGCAACCGCCTGAAAATTGTATCGACGGTCACGAACGCTAAGATTTACCTTGAAATGGAGAAGGAAAAGGGCGGATTCTCAGGCTTTATCTGGAGCTTCACGGGCGGTGAAATAATTCATAACCAATGGCAGAATATGGAACATATCCCGACGGCCACGGCAGAATCCGAAGCCATGAGCAAAGCATTAAAAAAGCAGGGGTTTAAATTTTGCGGCCCGACAATCTGTTACGCCTTCATGCAGGCCGTGGGCATCGTGAATGACCATTTCACCCACTGCTATCGCCATGCTGAATTAACGTGATTATTCTCGTAAAACCAATTGATTTTTGCCTATTAATTTCAACCTGCTGTTTTTAGACTATCAAAAATAAAAAGAGGCTACTGGTCAAAACGCCGAATAAAACAGCTTTAAAGAATTCTCTGCGAACGTGAGACCGTTCAATCTGTATGCGCATTTTTTCTCTCCGCGCCCATTCTTGGGCTAGAAAACTCATTCTGAGTTGATATTATTTATAATGAATATAGGGTGTTCTTATATGCACCCTCGAGTCGATGAAATCACGAGATTATTATACCATATTTTAGCTCAAAAAGCCACTCATCAGATAGATTAGTCTATATGGCTTATAAAGTTTGAACAATTCAGCAAACCCGCAGATAAATCACGCAAAAGCCCCCCCGCGAGAGATCGTTGTATCCCGATGGATCGCCGCACATAGAACAAACCCAATACCAACAAGCAGGGTTAGCATGGCGGATCCCCCGTATGAAACCAGAGGCAGCGGGACGCCAACAACGGGAACCATACCTAAGTTCATGGCAATATTTATAAACATATAAAGGAAAAAGGTAACCGCCATGCCAAAGGACAATAAACGACCAAACTGGCTTCTGACGCTCATACAGACAATAAGCGCGTAAGCCAGCAGGATCATATACAAGCCAAGGAGCATCACGCCCCCCATCAATCCAAATTCTTCCGCCAGAACCGTAAATATAAAATCAGTCTGTTTCTCGGGCAGGAAATTAAGCTGACTTTGACTGCCTTGAATGAAGCCTTTGCCATAAACCCCGCCAGACCCCACAGCAATTTTAGCCTGAATACTATGATAACCCGCGCCGAGGGGGTCTCTTTCCGGATTTAAAAATGTCAAAACTCTATCTTGCTGATAAGGCTTCATAAAACTCCACGCGCCAATGGCTGTTGGAATTATCGCCATTAAGCCCACTATAAAGAGCCATAATCTGGCCCCGCCGCAAAATAATATGGCAACGCCGCCTGCAATGATCAACAAAGAGGTTCCCAGATCAGGCTGCATGACCACCAAAGCAACAGGGGCGGCTATTAATAATATGGGCACAATCAATCGCCGGTATTGCCCGACCTCTTCCTTGGTCATACAATGATAATAACGCGCCAGTGCCAGAATAAGGGCAATCTTCATAAGCTCCGACGGCTGAAGATTCATAAAGCCCAGATTTATCCACCGCGTTGCCCCCATACCGGTCTGCCCCATGACGCTCACAATAATCAATAAAACGAGCGACAGAAAATAAAATGGATAGGCTAAAAACATCCAGACCCGAATATCAATCACGGCAATCACAACCATACCGAACATGCCGATCACGAAACGAATAATTTGTCTTTTGGCCCAGGGATCCAGCGATCCGCCCGCCACAGAATAGAGCAAGGTAAAACCAACCATGGCGATCATGATCACCACAACAACAATAAAAATATTAAGTTCAGAAAGTTTCTGAAGCAACGGTTTTGATTGTCGCCGCCCCTGCAAACGCCCCGCCATCATACATTGGCCCCTTGTTGCTGTTTTTTCTCCTGCTCAAAGATATATGTCAAAACATCTTTACAAATAGGGGCCGCTTTTGTCGAGCCACCGCCGCCATGTTCTACAATGATGCTCACCGCATAACGAGGGTTCTCCAGAGGGCCATAACCGACAAAAAGAGCATGATCCCGTTCTATCCACGGTTTTTCTTCATTCTTGCGGACTCTGACATCCCGTTCTGCCTGCGTAATGCGCCGCACTTGCGCTGACCCTGTTTTCCCGCCGAAAGACATGGTTTTATCTCTCATCCTTTGGGCATAAGCGACCCCCACGGGGCTATTAATCACGGCTTTCATGCCTTTTAAAATTATGGCCATATTTCGCCGGTCAAAGGCTATAGTTTCCGGCACTATTTCGGCCTCAGTTTCATAAATATCCTTTTTGGGGAATAATATTTTGGGTATTACGGCCTTGCCGCCATTCACCAAGCGGGCCATCATGACACACAGCTGCAGCGGGGTCATCAACACATCCCCTTGCCCAATACCCACATTGGCCGTATCCCCGCCCTTCCAACGAACGCCGCGCCGTGACAGCTTCCAGCCTTTCGAGGGATTAAGACCGCTTTTCTCGCCCGGAATGTCAATGCCAAATTTCCGGCCAAGGCCAAAGCGCGCCGCCATATCGTGAATTCTATCAATGCCAACCCTGCCAGCAATTTCATAGAAATAAACATCGCATGATACGGCAATAGCCTCCACCATCGCCACATGACCATGGCCTTGTCGCTTCCAGCAATGTTTCGTCGTATTACCGATTTCATATGTGCTGTTACAGAAAATCTCTTCATGCTCATCAATGACACCGGCCTCTAATGCCGCAAGGGCCACGATCATTTTAAAGGTGGATCCCGGCGGATATTCCCCCTGAACGGCCTTATTCGTCAAGGGCTTACGAATATCATTAAGTAAGGCGTTATATTTCTTATGGCTAATTCCCAGATTAAAATCATTAGGGTCAAAAGCCGGTGTGGAGGTCAGAGACAATATCTCTCCTGAATGGATATCCATCACAACGACAGCGGCACTTTCATCACGCACGCGATCGGCGGTAAATTTTTGGATATTCCGGTCAATCGTCAATTTTAAAGTTTCACCGGGGACACTGTCATTTCTTGAAAGCTCGCGGATCATACGGCCCATGACATTCACTTCGACCCTGCTGTTACCCGCCTTTCCGCGCAGCCTTTTATCCAGAACGCGCTCCATACCATTCTTGCCAATTTTAAAGCCGGGTAATTCAAGCAGAGGATCCTCGCCTATTTCATTTTCATTAACCGAACTGACATAGCCAACAATATGAGCCAGCAATTCCTTTTCCGGATAATAGCGCGTGATCCCTATATCCGGTTGAATGCCCGGTAAATCAGGAATATTAATATTCACGCGGGCGAAAGTTTCCCAATCCAGGTTTTCGGCAACAACGACTGGCAAGAAAGCCCTTTGACGCTTAACCGCCTTAAGAATTCGGGCCTTCTGCCGGGCAGAAATCGGTAGGATTGCGTTCAGTGCTTCAAGGGTTTCCTCAACATTATCGGCTTCTTCCGGAATGATATTCACCCGATAATCTGTTCGGTTAATGGCCAGGTCATGGCCACTACGATCCAGTATTTTACCCCTTTGTGGTGCCAAAAGGCGCAGGCTAATGCGGTTTCTATCAGCTAAAAGCTTATATTGGCTCTGACCGACAACCTGCAAATAATACAAACGCCCAAGAAGTCCCGACGTTAAAACCAGCATACCGCCCGCAATAAGGCCCGCCCGGCGCGTGAAGAGTTTATATTTCTGGTCATCGGAATCTGTTATCATGAGGCTACCTCTTTTCTGCAACGAGCATAAGGCGCAGCAAACCTAATCCCCATACGATCACTGGAAAAAAGGCTATGGTCAACATACTCTGCCCTAAGGCATCCAAAATATATTGAGCCTCCCTGATATATATTGATGATATTGCCCATGTGGCTAAGCCAAATACCAGGGAAACAATGACAAACACCAACCAGCTAAACAAAAATTCCCGTTCAAGAAAACGGCGGCCCTGCTGAATCACAAACAGGCGTACCAGAATCAGTAACAAAGCCATCATACCCAGCGGCCCACCACTTAAGATATCCTGCAACAACCCCAGAACGAACACCGCACTGACCGGCACCAGATTAGGTTTGAATATACCCCAATAATATACGGCGGCCATTGGCAAAAAAGGCAACAAATTATCCAAAAAAGATATTCTGTAGGGCAGCTGCATCAGAATGATCAATAGTAAAATACTGAGAGAGGGCAATGCCCATCTAAAGCCTCTTTCCGATTTACTTTCCGGCCCTTGCATCATTTTTTACCCTTCGGTGAATGATCGCCCATGCGAGATACCGGGCGCGAGACCGGGCTTCGGATAATTTCATAACCCACAATACTGACATAGTTCAAATTATATAATTTAGTGGATAATTTTATTTTTATACCCTCTTCGGTAATCTCCAACACCTGTCCTACTGGCAAATCAGGCGGGAATACCATACCATAACCAGAGGTTAAAATCAGGTCTCCAACTGCAATTTCTTCCCCAATGGGCAGAAACCCCAGTTTTGGATAGGGTGAATTATCCCCCTCAAGGATCATATTAATCCCGCTGGACGCCAGTTTTATGGGGATATGGCTATTCATATCTGTAGCAAGCAAAACCCGCGAAGATGAGGAACCTGTATTGATAATTCGGCCAATAATACCATCTTCATTGATAACGGCCTGCCCCTTTAATACGCCGTCATCCGTACCGCGATTAATCAGGACGCTTTTAAAGAACGGGCTTTCGCTGTCCGATACGACCCTTGCTGCGGCTATAATATTCACTTGGCCTTCGCCAACATTCAATAGCCTTTTTAAACGCTGATTATCAATGGCCAATTGAGACGACATAATTTGCGCTTGTTTAAGCTGGGCATTTTCCGCCAAAAGACGTTTATTCTCTGAAAATACGATAGCAACCTGCTGGGTCCAGCCGATAAAGTCATCAACGGCTTGTAACGGGCGAGAGGCCACGCTCAATATTGGCACAAAGAAATCCGTAACTTGTCCCCGAGCCGCATTCACCAATGACGTATTATTGCTGCCGAATATCAGTAAGGCAAGAGCCAGTACAATGAAAAAGCCAGAGGAAAATCTATGCTTTAGCTCCTTCATAATAATCCTCGTTTAAGGTAAATACCGATTCATACAGCCTTAATATGAGTCAAGCAGAACATGCCGCAAAATCTCATCCTCCAATGCCCGGCCCGTGCCCAGCGCAACGCAGGTCAAAGGCTCATCCGCAATAATCACGGAAAGGCCCGTTGCCTTGCGGATCACCTTGTCCAGATCCCGCAAAAGCGCGCCGCCGCCTGTCAGGACGATACCTTTTTCCACAATGTCCGATGCCAGTTCAGGCGGGGTTTGTTCAAGGCCGTTTTTCACACCCTCTACAATGGCGCTTACGGGTTCGGCCAAGGCTTCTGAAATTTGAAGTTGATCCACGATCACAACTTTCGGCACCCCATTCATCAAATCACGGCCTTTTATTTCCATCGTCTGGCCCACGCCATCTTCCGGTGATGCCGCCGTGCCGATTTCTTTCTTGATACGCTCGGCACTTGCCTCCCCAATCAAAAGATTATGGTTGCGGCGAATATAAGAAATGATCGCCTCATCCATTTTATCGCCGCCGACCCGAACAGATGCGGCATAAACAATACCGCCAAGGGAAATCACCGCAACCTCGCTGGTGCCGCCGCCAATATCAACAATCATGGAACCTGTTGGCTCCGTCACAGGCAATCCCGCACCAATAGCCGCAGCCATCGGTTCTTCAATGAGCGACACCCGCCGTGCGCCCGCTTCCAAGGCACTGTCCCGAATGGCTTTTCGTTCCACAGGCGTTGATCCAGACGGCACGCAGATAACAATATGCGGGCTGGCAAACATGCTGCGATTATGAACTTTACGGATAAAGTCTTTGATCATGGCCTCTGCCACTTCGAAATCAGCAATCACGCCGTCCCGCAAAGGCCGAATAGCCTCGATATCGCCCGGCGTGCGGCCCAACATCATTTTTGCCGCCTCGCCCACAGCGATAACTGATTTGACCCCGCTTTTATTCTTAATGGCCACCACCGAAGGTTCATTCAGAACAATGCCGCGTCCTTTTACATAAACAAGGGTATTCGCTGTTCCCAGATCAATTGCCATATCGGATGAGAACATCCCCAAAAGCTTTTCTAACATATGTGATCGCCTATTTCTAACTTCTTAACATGATTTATATGGGGTCATTAACCCTGATTCTTGCTACTTATATATTGTTTGTA
>JAJRQU010000008.1 GCA_024280095.1 Alphaproteobacteria bacterium
GCGGGTATGGCTGGCTTAAAATAGCCACAATTTAGGGTGATGTTATTAAGGTTAATAGTACGCTTTATTTATAGTGAGTGAAAGAGCAGGTAAATATATGGCTGATGAAACGGTTGAAGCATTGGCAAGACAGCTGATCCGACGTTTGGGACGGTCACAGGCAATGAAAATATGTCAGACTAATAAGTGGTTTCGGGTGCTTGATCATATCAAATCTGTTGATAAAATCTCGAATATCAAATAAAAGGGTTTGAAAGAGCTAGCGGAGAGCTCCACGGATATTTCTAGGGGTGCCTGACCTATGTTCTTTAGTGTTTTTGACCTTTTTAAGATCGGCATTGGCCCCTCCAGCTCACATACTGTAGGCCCCATGATTGCGGCGCGCCGTTTTCTGCTTTCGATGGAAGATGCCGGATTATTTCCTGAAATTGAGACTGTTCACATTAATGTTTATGGCTCCCTTGCTTTGACGGGCCACGGGCATGGCACGGATGGCGCCCTTTTGCTCGGCTTAATGGGTTATGTGCCGAATAAAATTGATCCTGCCATTGTAAAAGATACAGTGGCGCTCATTCGCGCTGAAAAAAAACTTAGCTTGTTGGGCAACAAAACAATTTCTTTTGACGCGCCTTCCCATATGATTTTTCGCATGGAAGAAATCCTGCCCCACCATACCAATGGTTTAGCTTTTCACGCCTTTGACGCGGGCGGGAATTTGCTGTCTCGGGATAATTTTTATTCTGTTGGCGGGGGATTTGTATTATCTGAAGCGGAAATGGGTAAAAACAGCCCGGAACCAGAACAAACGCCTGTTCCTTACCCCTTTGCGACAGGGGATGAGCTTCTGGAAATCTGCGAAAGCAATGACCTGACTGTTGCAGAATTAATGTGGGCCAATGAAACGGCTTTGATCCGGGAGCAGGATTTGTGGGCTGGTATGGATAATATCTGGCAGACCATGGAGGGGTGCATTGATCGGGGTTGTCATGTGCGCGGCACTTTGCCCGGGGGCTTAAAAGTCGATCGCCGCGCGGCCCAGCATTATGAAGATTTGTGCTCAAGTCAGGAACGCCAGCTTTGTGATCCGGCGGTGATCCTCGACTGGATAAATTTATGGGCCTTGGCGGTGAATGAGGAAAATGCCGATGGGGGCCGGGTTGTGACCGCCCCAACGAACGGCGCCGCCGGGATCATTCCGGCTGTCATGCGATATTTTGACCGTTTTTATAACAGGCAGGGCAAGCAAGGTATTTATGATTTCTTGTTGACGGCGGCGGCCATCGGCTCACTTTATAAAAAAAATGCCTCTATATCCGGTGCCGAAGTCGGGTGTCAGGGCGAAGTGGGTGTGGCTTGTTCCATGGCGGCGGGCGCATTGACGGCGGTTATGGGCGGGACGGTAGAACAGGTCGAAAATGCCGCAGAAATTGGCATGGAGCATAATTTAGGGTTGACCTGCGACCCTATTGGCGGATTGGTGCAAATTCCCTGTATTGAACGTAATGCCATGGGCGCGGTCAAGGCCATTGATGCGAGCCGTCTGGCCATGCGCGGCGACGGCAAACATATGGTGTCGCTGGATAAAGTCATCGAGACTATGCGCCAGACAGGCCAGGATATGAAGGATATCTATAAAGAAACCTCCCAAGGCGGCCTTGCCGTGAACTTGGTGGCTTGTTAAAGATTCACTTTTTTAAAATAGCATAATAAACTGTATTTATAACGTTTTAATAGATAAAATATTGAATATTCCGCGAGAATGGCAGGATATATCACTGCATATACGGTATACTCCCTATATTATGAGTTTAATTGATGATGGGAGTTATAATGTATTCTTTGGCAGAAAAGGCATCGGACAGGCCGGAAAATCTTGACGAAATTCGCGGCATACTGCGGGCGGTGACCCACGCAGACGAAGAAGTCTGTATCGCCAATCTGCTGGAAAGCTCAAGCCTGTCCGCCGCCGCGCAGCAAAAAATTGTTGACGCCTCCCGCGAATTGGTGCGTTTATCCCGCCAGAAAAGTGATGAGCAGGGCACCATGGATTATTTTCTTCAGGAATTTGGCCTGTCAAATCGTGAAGGCGTGGCGCTGATGTGTCTGGCAGAGGCCTTGCTGCGCGTGCCGGACGGTTTAACCGCAGATAAGCTGATTGCAGAAAAAGTTCAATCCGGTGACTGGTCTGTTCATAAAGGAAAATCAGAATCTCTGTTCGTAAATGCCTCCACATGGGGGTTAATGATGACGGGCGGTATCGTCAATTTAGGGGATGATGTCACAGAGAATTTTTCCGGCTGGATGAAAAGGCTGATTGCCAAATCGGGCGAGCCGATCATACGCGGGGCGGTGATGCAGGCCATGCGGATCATGGGCGGGCAATATGTTCTGGGCCGCACGATCGGGGAGGCGGCAAAGCGGGGCCGGAAAGAAAATAGGCCGGATACGCGGTTTTCTTTTGATATGCTGGGAGAAGGGGCGCGAACGTTGGAAGATGCCGCGCAGTATTTTTCCGCTTACAGGCAGGCTATCGAGAAAATTGGTGCAGAAAATAAAGCAGAAAATAAAACAGGTGATGTTTATGAGGCCCCCGGTATTTCCGTAAAATTTTCGGCCCTGCATCCCCGTTATGAATTTGCTCAGGCGGAAATTGTTATGGGCGAGATATATCCGAAAATCCGCAGGCTTGCGCTGGCGGCCAGGAAATATGGCCTTGGCTTTACGATTGATGCGGAAGAGGTCGACCGGCTTGACATATCGCTTGATATTTTTGAGGCTTTGGCCCGTGATCCTGACCTTGGCCAGTGGGATGGCTTGGGTATTGTGGTGCAGGCCTATCAAAAACGCGCGCCTTATGTGCTGGATTGGCTGATAAGTCTGGGCCGTGAATTGTCCAAGAAATCAACTCGTAAGTTTATGGTACGCTTGGTCAAAGGCGCCTATTGGGACAGCGAGATCAAGCATGCACAGGAAATGGGTTTGGCTGATTATCCGGTTTATACCCGCAAGCCGACGACGGATCTTAGTTATCAGATTTGCGCCGAGCGTATGATGCGGGCGCAGGATGTGATTTATGGGAAATTTGCGACCCATAATGCCTATAGCGTTGCCCTGATACTGGAGCTTGCCGGCGATCGCCGGGATTTTGAATTTCAGCGGCTTCACGGTATGGGGCAGCTGCTTTATGATCAGCTTCAGGATAATATATCACCCAAGGTGAATATGCGGGTCTATGCGCCGGTTGGTGCCCATAAGGATTTGCTGCCCTATCTGGTGCGCAGGCTGCTTGAAAACGGGGCCAATAGCTCTTTTGTCAATCGCTTCATGGATAAAAATATCACCGTAGAAGATTTGATGCAGGATGTCAGTGATCTGGTCAGGGCGGCCAACCCCCGCCGGCATGGGCTAATTCCGCTGCCTGTTGATATTCTGTCGGCCTCGGGACGGGAAGTGGCTCCCCGCAAAAATGCCATGGGGATTGACCTGTCGAGCCCCATAGAGATGGCTTATTTGACAGAGGAAATGACAGGGGCCACGGAAAAACCCTTTAAGGTTGGCCCGATTGTGGGCGGAAAAACCTTGACCCGCCGGACAGAGAATATTTTCAATCCGGCCAATAGGGATGAGGTCATTGGCACCGTGGGCATTCCGGAAGATTCGGATATTGATCAGGCGCTTGAGTTATCTGTCTCAGCCTTTAAAGCCTGGGATAATTTGGGCGGTAAGGCCCGCGCGGGCATTTTGAACAAGGCCGCTGATCTGATGGAAAGGCGGACGCGCTCTCTTATGGGCATCATTTCCAAGGAAGCCGGACGAACCATCGCAGATGCCTTGTCAGAAGTGCGCGAGGCCGTGGATTTTCTGCGGTATTATGCGATGCAGGCCGAGGCCGAGTTTGAGACCCCCCTGTCATTGCCCGGCTGCACAGGCGAGCGCAACAGGCTTTCGCTTCATGGGCGGGGGGTGTTTCTCTGTATCAGCCCGTGGAATTTCCC
>JAJRQU010000199.1 GCA_024280095.1 Alphaproteobacteria bacterium
AAGAATATAAATAGAACATAAAAGAAACATATTGGGATTTTTTGTCAGGAGATTATAATATGCTCACCAAAAAGCAGCGGGATTTATTGCTTTTCATCCATGAAAGACTTCAGGAGAATGGGGTGGCCCCGTCCTTCGATGAAATGAAAGATGCCCTTAACTTAAAATCCAAGTCCGGCATCCACCGGCTGATTGGTGCGCTCGAAGAACGTCAGTTTCTGCGCCGTTTACCCAACCGTGCGCGCGCATTGGAAATATTGCGTCTGCCGGACAACAAAGAAAACAGCCCGCCAGTTCCGGCCAATATATTCACCCCTGATTTTGGGCCCAAGCCAGAAGAAGTCTCGGGCCCGGGCACGGTGGATATTCCCCTGCACGGGCGCATAGCTGCCGGCACCCCGATCGAGGCGCTTGAGCAATTTGAGAATATCCCTGTGCCCGCTTCCATGATCGGCAGCGGCAGCCATTATGCCCTTGAAATTGACGGCGATTCCATGAGGGAAGCCGGTATATTGGACGGCGATACCATTGTGGTTCAAAGGTGCGATGCGGCCGAAAATGGGGCCATTGTTGTGGCCTTGATTGATGAACAGGAAGCCACCCTGAAAACCCTCTATAAAAAAGGCCCCGATGTAACGCTTGAACCGTCCAATCGTGATTTCAAAACCCAGACCTATGCGGCAAACCGCGTCAGGATACAAGGACGGCTTATTGGATTATTGCGGCAATATTAATTCTACCGCCCCCTGCTCCACGGTCTGTCGCCGCGCGAGCCTGCAACGGTTTTAATAGTGATCCAGCCGCCGTCATTTTCCGGCAACCAGATGGCATGACCGCCTTTGTGATAAAAATCCCATTTATCAATGACCAGATAGGCCGATGGACAATTAACATGAACGGGGACAAGGCTAATGATCACCTGTGCATTCAGGCAATCCTCAGCCAAAGCCAGCTCATCCTTCACCAGTGAAATCAGCATGCCCTCGCTTTTGTGGCGGGGTTGATAGAGACAGCTTAACTTGTCACAGGACATCCAGTTTCCCTCATTGTAAGCGGTATTATCAACTGGCTTCTGATCCCATTTTTCAGCCTCTTCCTGTCCAAATCTCTGCGCCCATCGCCCGCGGGTCTTTCGTCCTGCGCGGTGGCTCGACAGGCTGATTTCCTGCGCGGCATCCCGAACGCCAATTATGCGCCCCCCGTTATCGATTAAAATATCTGGCTGCGATGTGAAAAAGGCCGCCGTAAAGCCCACCAGAATTACAGGAATGCCAAATTTTTTCCAACTTGTGCGCCAGATACCGAACCATAATGCCCCCAGGGACATGGCCACAAGCGGCCCAAGATTCATACTGGGAACGAGGCTTATCGCCCCCGGCGTGTGGGATACAGTTTTGGCTACAAACATAATAAATTCAAGGCCATATGACATAGGGTATAAGGCCAGCGCCCCAAGTCCAATTGGTGCCAAAATCAAATAGGCCACAATACAAGGCATCACCCATGATGCCATGACCGGCATCGCTAAAAGATTAGCAATCAGGCCATATTGAACCAGTTTGTTAAAGTGAAACAGGGCAAATGGCGCTATGGCCACTTCTGCGATCAATGTGGTCAGCAACATGGCCCCCACATAAAAACTTATCTGCTGTCCCCAGCTTTTCCTTTGATCCTTTACGGGCAACGCCGCCTTCCTTGCCGCCAGCTTTTCATAGACCGCCACCAAGGCCACAACGGCGGCAAAAGACATTTGGAAACTAACGGACAAAAGCGCCTCAGGCGTCAGTATCAAAATAACCATGGCCGCAATGGCCACAAGTCTTAAGGATATGGCCTTACGCTCTAAAAGAATACCCGTAAATACAATGACAACCATGATAAAAGCCCGAACGGTTGGAATGGCACCGCCGCTTAAAAACACATAGACAATTCCTGCCCCAATGGCGATTAATGCCGCCCATTTTTTTATGGGGAAGCGCAAGGTCAGATATTCCGATCGGGATAATAAAAACCGCGAAAAGAAAAAGGCCACGCCGCATAACAACCCCATATGAAGGCCGGAAATGGCCAAAAGATGGGCAAGGCCGCTATGGCGCATATCATCCGCAACGGCGCGCGATATTCCCGACCGCATTCCGGTAATCAAGGCCGCCGCAAGGCCGCCCGCATCCCCTGAAATGGTTGACCGGATTTTTTCAGCTATGGCCAGTCTCTGGCGGGTTGTTATACTGAAGGCTTCTGCACCCTTCTCAATTATTTCAGGTTTGTTGATGGCATATCCCGTGGCTCCGATACCCTGAAACCAGATTTGACGGGCATAATCAAAATCACCGGGCATAGAGGGCAAAGGCGGCGACAATAGTCCGGCTTTCAAGGTGATTTTGTCGCCAGGATAGGGAAGGACATCGAATTTCGGCACAGATAGGCGAATTTTATAAGGCGTGTTATCACCGGTGATTTCGGGGGATATTATGGGGTTTTCCACCACAACCTGCAGCTTGCCGCTCGTATAGTGGCGCACGTCCACGACTGTACCCGTCACCGTTCGCGGGGGAATATCTTTTTTCAGTACGGGCGTTGCAAGTGACCAAACCCGTAAATTAGCCGTAAGAAAGCCCGCAGAAACAAGCAATAAAATAATCAATGTCATCCGGATCAGAAAATACCGCCGTAACATCACAAGCAATATAATCAAGGCCGCACAAATACCGGCGCCAAGGAATAACTCAGGCTCGCGGGGCAGTGAAAAATATCCCCCGATACCCATTGCAAAGAAAACAGGGCTCCATAACAATAATCTGTCATATTCTTCAAATAGAACTTCTTTTAACTTATCTATTGCCCATCCCCCTGAAGCCTTCCCATTATCCCAATAATATAAATTTTTACCATATTTTTTTGATATTTTAACATAACAAGCTTCCATTTTTAGTAGAATTTTGCTAGAAACCACTTGATCGAAGGATTTGAATATCCTTCTCTAGAGTATTATTCCCATACGCGGACCAAAATGCATATATCTTATGCGCCTTTCCGCACAATAAAAACTGTTGGAACATAAATTTAAATGACGACGAAGGTTATTACACGCTTTGCCCCTTCTCCTACGGGGTTTTTGCATATCGGCGGTGCGCGAACTGCGCTGTTTAACTGGCTGTTTGCCAAGCATCACGGCGGCGAATTTCATTTGCGCATCGAAGATACCGACCGCAAGCGCCTAACAGAGGGCGCAGTAGAAGCCATTCATGAGGGTATGAGCTGGCTGGGCCTTACCCATGACGGGGACGTCGTTAGCCAATATGACCGCAGAGAACGCCATCGTGACGTCGCGCTTGAACTTTTGGCAGAGGGCAAGGCTTACCATTGTTATTGTTCACCGGAAGAATTAACGGCCATGCGCGAAACAGCCCGCGCAGAAGGCCGCCCCTTGGGGTATGATGGACGCTGGCGTGACCGCGATCCATCAGAGGCACCACAAGACATAAAACCTGTTATCCGCTTCAAATCCCCCAATGAGGGCCAGACCACCATAGAGGATAAGGTACAGGGTGATGTGACGGTCGCGAATGGTCAATTGGACGATATGATATTGCTGCGCGCGGATGGATCCCCGACTTATATGCTATCGGTTGTCGTCGATGACCATGATATGGGCGTAACCCACGTTATTCGCGGTGATGATCATCTGACCAATGCCGCGCGGCAAGCCCAGCTTATTCAGGCCATTGGCTGGGATCTGCCTATCTATGCTCATATCCCGCTCATTCACGGGCCGGATGGGGCCAAACTGTCCAAAAGGCACGGCGCGCTGGGCGTTGGTGCCTACCGCGATATGGGTTATTTACCGAGCGCTGTGAAGAATTATCTGCTGCGTCTGGGCTGGGCTCACGGTGATGATGAGATGATTTCAAAAGCACAGGCCATTGAATGGTTTGGTCTGGAGGGCATCGGCAAATCGCCGTCCCGATTCGATTTTACAAAATTAGAGAATCTAAACGGATATTACATCCGTGAAATCGAAAGCAATGAAACATTAGTAAAGACCTGCCAGCCGATCATTGAAAAATCCTTGAGCCGACCCCTGAAGGCAAAAGAGACAGCCCTGTTGATTGATGCCATGGATGAATTCAAGCCACGAGCGAAAAATATCAATGATCTGGCCACGAGCACATTATTCCTGTTCGCCGCCCGGCCTTTAAGCTTTATTCCAAAAGCCGAAAAAATACTGAGTGATGAGGCCCGGGAACGATTATCGTCCGTTGCGGATCTTCTTGAGAAAAGTCCGTCCTGGGATGCCAAATCGCTGGAAAATGACATAAAGGCATATGCCGAAAGCCAAGATATGAAGTTGGGGGCCATAGCCCAACCATTAAGAGCATCATTGACCGGGAGCAATGTTTCCCCCGGAATTTTTGATATATTAATCTGGTTAGGCAGGCAAGAAAGCCTCGCCAGAATTAGAGATTGTATCAGAGATTGTAACAATTGATTTAGGGTATATTCGCTAAATCTTAATAACTGATAATGTAAGTGTAACATATCTTATATTATTTATAAAAATTAACGGAAGCATCGGGGCAGAATATTTCCCCAATGCTTCCGAGAACTAAATTTTGAAAGGATGTAGGTACATGATAAAAAACGTATTTGATAAGACATTGTTAAATGAAACGGCCACGCTCACCATAGGCGGCAAAACCCTAGAATTGCCAATATATTCCGGCTCTGTTGGTCCAAATGTTATTGATATTCGTAAACTTTATGCTGAAACAGGTATGTTCACCTATGATCCGGGCTTTACCTCCACGGCCAGTTGTGAATCCAGCATTACCTATATTGACGGCGATAAAGGCATCCTGCTTTATCGTGGTTATCCTATTGACCAACTTGCAGAAAAAAGTGATTTCATGGAAGTTGCTTATTTACTGCTCAATGGTGAACTGCCAAACACGACAGAAAAAGATGATTTCGTAAATACCATCACCTATCACACCATGGTTCATGATCAGATGAATTCACTTTTTAAAGGCTTTCGCAGGGATGCTCATCCCATGGCCATCATGGTTGGCGTCCTTGGCGCTATGTCGGCATTTTATCATGACAGCCTGGATATTAATGATCCTGTGCAGCGTAAAATAGCCTCACACCGCCTGATCGCCAAGATTCCGACCATCGCCTCAATGGCTTATAAATATTCTATTGGACAGCCTTTCGTTTATCCCCGCAATGATATGGGCTATGCAGAAAATTTCCTGCATATGACGTTTGGCGTGCCGCAATGCGAGGAATATGATGTCAACCCAATCCTTTCCAGTGCCATGGATAAAATTTTTATTCTGCATGCGGATCATGAACAGAATGCCTCCACATCAACGGTTCGTTTGGCGGGCTCATCCGGGGCTAATCCGTTTGCCTGTATTGCGGCGGGGATTGCCTCTCTTTGGGGGCCGGCTCACGGCGGCGCAAATGAAGCCTGCCTTAATATGCTTGAGGAAATAGGCACTGTCGCCCGCATCCCGGAATATATTGCAAAAGCCAAAGACAAGAATGACCCCTTCCGTCTCATGGGCTTTGGTCATCGGGTGTATAAGAATTTTGATCCCCGCGCCCAAGTCCTTGCCAAAGCGGCAAAAGAGGTGTTAGGCGAGCTTGGGGTCAATGATCCTATGCTTGATGTGGCCCGTGAATTGGAGCGAATTGCGCTGGAAGATGATTATTTCAAGGAGAAGAAACTCTATCCAAATGTGGATTTCTATTCCGGCATTATTCTGAAAGCCATGGGTTTCCCCACAGGAATGTTCACGGTATTATTTGCCTTGGCCAGAACGACGGGCTGGGTGGCCCAATGGTCCGAAATGGTTGAAGACCCCACACAGAAAATTGGTCGCCCCCGCCAGCTCTTCACCGGCGATACAAAGCGGGATTACATTAATATTAAAAACAGGTAAGGCTGTTTTGTAACCATCAAAAAAGCCCGAAGAATAATCTGAATGATTTCTTCGGGCTTTTTAAATCTTTAAGTGACATTTACCTCTCGATAAATTCAATCATATATCCATCTGGATCACGCGCGAAAGCCAAAATAGTCGTACCATGCTTCATGGGGCCTGGTTTTCTGGGCACATCAACACCGTTCTTCTCTAATGTTTCACATAGCGCGTAAATATCGCTCACCCCGATGGCGATATGGCCGAAAGCTTCCCCCATTGCATATGGCTCAATTCTGTCCCAATTATGAGTCAGCTCAATAACAGTGTCATTGCTTTCATCGCCAAAACCCAAAAAAGCCAGCGTGAAGCGGCCCTCTGGGTAATCATGTTTTCTGAGTAATTTCATGCCCAGATGATTGCTATAGAAATTAAGAGACTTTTCCAAGTTCAGAACCCGGAGCATGGTATGAAGAATGCGATGGCAGTCCTTCATAACCTTATGTCTCTTTATCTGCGATCATTGCCGTGAAGGTTGCCTCGGCAACCTGTGTGCCATTCACAATAGCCGTGCCTGTGAAACGCCATACTGGGCCGCGGCTACGCTCCTTATTTATATGAAGCTCCAACCGATCTCCCGGTATAACCGGTTTTCTGAATTTTGCCCCGTCAATGGACATAAAATATGCCAATTTCTCTTGAGCCTGATCCGCCATACTCAACATGACGAGCGTAGCCGCAGCTTGCGCCATAGCCTCTACGATTAACACACCCGGCATGACGGGTTTATCAGGAAAATGCCCTTGAAAAAAAGGCTCATTTATGGTTACGCACTTAATACCAACCGCAGATACACCGCTATTAATTTCTGTCAACTGATCAATTAAAAGCATAGGGTATCTATGCGGAATCAACTCCATGATCCGCTCGATACCTATGTTTTTCAGTTCTTTATTACTTTCTTCGGGCATATTTACAAACATTCATGATAACAGGCATGATAACAGGCATTATAACAGATTATTCAAATGCTATTGAGCCGGTGTATTCACAGCAGGGAGCTCAACTTTAATATTTGGCAATACCAAATCAAGTGCCTCGATAACTTTTGTCGTAACGTCCAAGCCAGATGTTTTTTCAATAACCAAACTGACGTCCATAATCATGGTTGCTTTATGATCTTTTAGAATTTTTTGCAGAATAGGCTTCAATGCCCGCTGTAATTCATTTTGCGCATTGCCAAGTGCTGTTTCCAGCTGCTTGTTCTTAATCTGAACTTGACGCTGAACGGTAAGAACCTTATTTTGAAAATCATTGACTTTCGCATCATAAGCGTCTTTCGGAAGAATTGCCCGCTGGGCTTTAAGCGTCGTCTCTTCTTCTTTTAAAGTCTTTTCCTGCTCCGCTATTTCCGTTTGAAATTTAGTGCGGATTGCATCCAACTGGTTCTGGATGTCTTTGCCGGCAGCAGAATTAAACCGCACCATTCGGCTGTCTATAACTGCGATTACAGCAGGCGGAAGAGATTGAGCCACAGCGACTGTGGCCAAGGGTGAAATGGTTGAAACTGTGGCCGCGATTGCCGCCATTAATGTCATTTTGATTATCTTGTTCATATTAAAATCTTGTTCCGATGTTAAATTGGAAAAATTCCGTTTTGTCAAATGGGTCTGACAAAATAGCTCTGGCAAAATCAACCCTGAATGGACCAAATGGTGACATCCAAGTAAAGCCAATACCTGCCGATACCCTTGGTTTTGGCGTATTTCCCACGATAGTATGTACTAATTGGGTGGCAGAATTAAACAACTCTGTGGGTAAGTCAATAGAAAATAGGGCGCCGGCATCAATAAACATACTGGCTTCTATGCCAAGCTCCCTTGCGCCCGACCCAAGCGGGATATATATCTCCAGCGAACCTTTGTAAAAAACATTTCCGCCGAGCGCATCTGTTGTCAGGTTATCTCGAGGTCCAATACCGGCTTGTTCAAAACCACGCATCCGGGGATTACCAAGGAAAAATCTATCATTAATCCGTATATCCTTGCCAAGCCCGAGTATGTGCCCGCCTTCCGCTTTCGCCCCAAAAATCCAGCGGCCATGAATTGGAATGAAGTAATTATAGCTGGCCTGGGTTCTGATATATCTCACATTCCCACCCAGCCCTGCGAAATCCTGATTAAGAATGACTCTGTGACCCCGGTTTGGTTTTTGCCTGTTGTCCAGATTATCAAAAGACAGGCCATAGCCAATAGACGAGGTGAGGAAAGTTCCGATATTAGTGGTCGTAAAGGGGCTTCGGCTTGACAAAAATGCGGCGGGAATATCAATTTTATCCTGCCGCAGATTATACCGCGAGCTCATCACAACATATTCAGTAACAGGAAAAGCCGTTCTTAAGCCAAAACCTAAGGATATCTGCTCAAAATTTGCTTCCCGAAAGCTATTATCGCGATAAAATATATCCACCCCGCCTACGACAGGACGCCCCAGAAGATAAGGCTCGGTAAAACCAATGTCCAATTCCTTGCGCCGGCTTGAAATACGGCTGCCAAAACGCAAGTCTTGTCCGCGCCCAAGCAGATTTCTTTCCCTAATGCTGAAATCAAACAAGAAACTTTCCACACTCGAAAAGCCCGCACCAACGGATAGTTCCCCAGTCGCCTGCTCTTCGACAGTCACATCAAGAATAGTTTTATCGTTCGCCGTTCCTTCGATCTGTTCTATTTCCACTTCTTTAAAGAAACCGAGAGACTTGATTCGTATTTCAGAGCGTTTCATTTTTGAGGAGTTATAGGAATCGCCCTCAATCAATCTCATTTCGCGGCGGATCACGCGGTCATGGGTGCGAACATTGCCATGAATATCAACCCGCTCAACATAAACGCGGGGGGCTTTATTGACGATATAGGTAATATTAACCGTCTGCTTTTCTCTGTCCCGCCGGATGCGCGGGCGCACATTCACAAAGGCATAACCTTTTAATCCCGCAATATCCGTCAAATATTCTACCGTCTGATCAATCAATTCAGAATTATATAAATTTCCTTCTCGCGTGAAAACCAGCAAGCTTAATACATCAGAGGCTAAATCAGGGATTTGACTTTCAACCTTGACCTCTCCGAAATGATAGATGACGCCTTCTTCAACGGTATAATTGATAAAAAAGTCTTCTTTATTCGGCGCGAGTTCCGTCACAGCAGACGTGATACGAAAGTCGGCATAGCCTTGTGAGCGATAAAAATCCCGCAACAACGACTTGTCATACTCTGTTCTATCAGGATCGTACGTATCATCCGATGTGAGGAACTTCCACCAACGGCTTTCCCGTGATTTCAATATAGCCCGAAGATCATCATTGTTATATATGCTATTACCCATGAAATTAATCTTGCCAATACTGCTTTTTGGCCCTTCGGTAATTTCAAAAACCAGATTAATCCGGTTTTGCTCCAGCTGAATAACTTTGGGTTCTATGCTCGCCGCAAACCGTCCACCCCGGCGATAAATTTCCAGTATCCTCTGCACATCTGCCCGCACTTTTGACCTGGAAAATACGATCCGGGGACGCAAACGAATTTCTTCATACAGTTTATCTGACTTTTTATATTTGTTACCTTCAAATACAATGCGGTTAATAATCGGATTTTCTGAAATTTCAATGACCAGAGTTTTGCCAGACCGGCCAATTTTCACATCCGAAAACAACCCTGTATTAAACAAGGATTTCAACGAGCGGTCGACTTCCTTTTCATTATACAGGTCACCTTTTTGTACAAAAATATAAGATTTTACCGTATCCGCTTCGATGCGCTGGTTACCTTGAACCACAATGTCGGCAATAATATCACGACCATCATTGGTGGATTGCTGAGCATATGCGCCTATGGTGATTAAGGAAAAAGCACCAAGGGCCGAAACAACCAGAAAAGACCAGACTAAAGTAATTTTACAAATGCGATTTAACAAAGAACAGTATCCTGTTTATTTTTTTATTTTTTATA
>JAJRQU010000009.1 GCA_024280095.1 Alphaproteobacteria bacterium
AATCTTAATTCCGGATGGAGAAAGTCATGAAGCGGCGGCGCACGAGCCATATCGTATTGGCCGCAGGCGGCACAGGCGGGCATGTTTTTCCCGCCATCGCCCTGATGCATGAACTTCGCCGGCGTGGGCATGAGATAACCTTTGTCACCGATGATCGGGGCTATCAATATCGCGACCATTTCGAAGGGGTTAAAACCCGTAAAATCTTTAGCACCACGATGGCCAATCGGGGGCCAATAGGCAAATTGATGGCACTGCCCAAGATTATCAGCAGTATTTTTGATGCCCGCCGGATTTTGACGGATATGAAACGCCGTCCGGGCGCCGTCATTGGCTTTGGCGGCTATCCTTCTTTTCCAACCATAAAGGCGGCCCTGTCATTGGGCATCCCCACCTGCCTTCATGAACAGAATGCAGTATTCGGACGCGCCAACAGATATTTGGCAAAATCGGTAGATGCCATCGCGCTGTCTTTTGAAAAAACCCAAAAAGCCAAACTGGAGAAATATGCACAAATTGTGGTGACCGGCAATCCTGTGCGCCGCGAAATTGTGGAACTTGGCGATAAATTTTATCCGGATATCGGGGAAGATCGCATCTTTCGCATTTTGGTCATTGGCGGCAGTCAGGGGGCCAGTATTTTTGGGGAAGTAGTGCCGCAAGCCATTTCAACGTTGCCCCGCGCCCTTCAGCGCCGCTTGCAGATCACTCAGCAATGCCGGGAAGAGGATATTGATAAAGTTCGGGAAGCTTATGCGAAGACAAAAATCGCCGTGGAACTTTCCACTTTTATCCCCAATATAGCCCAGAGTCTGGAATGGTCACATCTTGTGATTGGCCGGGCCGGTGCGTCAACCATCGCGGAACTTACCGCATCGGGCCGCGCCGGAATCCTGGTGCCTTACCCTCATGCGACCGATAATCATCAGATTGAAAATTCCCGCGAAATGGTCATTGCCGGCGGGGCATGGTTATTTAACCAGAAGGAATTTAATGCAGCGGAACTTGCAAAGCTACTGCAACGGTTGGCTAAAAGGCCCCGCGATGTCTGGCGGGCGTCGGAAGATGCCCGAAAGATTGGGAAACCATATGCCACAAAAGACCTTGCGGATCTCGTGGAACGTTTGGCGCTGGTCAAGGGTGATCGCCGCTCAATCCGAATAGAGAAACCGGAAAACACACAACCAGAAACCAAAAAACGAGAAGAAGACATTAATGACTTGGCAGCAGAAAAGCCCACTATTCTCAGGGGGGTCAAATGAATAAAAATATTCAACCGGCAAAAATTGGCCATCCGATAAATATTGGTATTCTGCATTTTGTGGGTATCGGGGGCATTGGTATGAGCGGCATTGCCGAGGTCATGCATAATTTTGGCTATAAGGTGCAAGGCAGTGATCTTAGTGAAAATCCCAATGTGGCAAGATTAAGGGCTTTGGGCATTAAGGTTATGATCGGTCAAAGGGCAGAAAATCTTGACGGGGCATGGGGCATTGTCTGTTCGTCAGCCATCAAACCGGATAATGCAGAAGTTATGGCGGCGCGGGCGGCTAAGATGCCGGTGATACGGCGCGCTGAAATGCTGGCCGAACTCATGCGTCTTAAATGGTGCGTGTCCATCGCCGGCACGCACGGGAAAACCACAACCACATCCATGGTGGCGGCGGTTTTGGATGAAGCCGGGTATGATCCGACGGTCATCAATGGCGGTATCATCAATGCTTATGGCACCAATGCGCGGCTTGGGGCCGGGGACTGGATGGTGGTGGAGGCCGATGAATCTGACGGCACTTTTGTTAAAATTCCCTCTACCGTGGCCGTGGTGACCAATATTGATCCTGAGCATCTCGATTTTTACGGTGATTTTGAGACGGCGAAAGAAGCCTTCAGGACGTTTGTCGAGAATATACCCTTTTATGGTTTTGCGGTTATGTGCATTGATCATCCAGAAGTACAGGCGCTTATTGGCCGGGTCACGGATCGGAAAATTGTGACCTATGGGTTCAGCCCTCAATCCGATGTGCGCTGCATGGATTTACAATTCAAAGATGGTTCTGCGATATTTAATGTACAGATCACCAATCGCTTTGAGGAGTGCGAGGATATTCTGCCTGACATCAGGTTGCCTATGCCGGGGCGGCATAATGTTCTTAATGCCATGGCCGCCATTGCGGTGGCCTATGAGATGGGCGTAACAGGGGATGTCATCCGAAATGCTTTTGCTAAATTTTCGGGCGTGAAGCGGCGGTTTACCCATGTTGGCACGGCGGCGGGCATTACGATTATTGATGATTATGCCCATCATCCGGTGGAAATAGCCGCCGTCTTAAGCGCGGCAAGAGAAGCCTATCAGGGGCGTGTCATCGGTGTGATGCAGCCCCATCGCTATTCTCGTCTTGAAAGTCTGTTTGATGAATTTTGCGGTTGTTTTAACAATGCGGATGTGGTGATTGTAACGCCGGTTTTTGAGGCCGGAGAAAAGCCCATTGAAGGCATAAGCCGCGATAGCTTAATCGATGGTATTCGCGCCGCCTCCCACCGAAATGTCATTGCCCTGGAGGGGCCAGAATTTTTGGCGCAGCAGATTGCGGATATTGCAGAGGAAGGTGATATTGTGATTTGCATGGGCGCGGGCACCATCAGCCAATGGGCCTATGACCTGATGGATGATCTTGAGGGCCTCATGAAAGGCGGCGACAAATGATATCCGCAGGAAAAATCAGTCTTTCAAATATGGGTGATTTATCTGCCATACGGGGAAAACTGGTGGCCCATGCGCCTTTGGATAAATTGACATGGTTTCGCGTTGGCGGTCGTGCGGATATGCTGTTTACGCCCGAAGACAAGGAAGATTTATCGCAGTTTTTACAGCTCATTCCCGCTGAAATGCCGGTGATGCCCTTGGGGGTGGGATCAAACCTGTTGATCCGGGACGGCGGCATCGAAGGGGCTGTCATCCGCCTAGGCAAGAAATTTTCCCGCATTACCATTGAGGGTGATGAAATAATCGCCGGTGCCGGTGCGCCGGATATTGCCGTGGCCAGCGCGGCGCGGGATGCCTCGCTTGCAGGGCTGGAATTCCTGCGCGGCATTCCGGGCACCATTGGCGGCGCGGTCAAGATGAATGCCGGAGCATATGGCACAGAAATATCAGATGTTTTCATATCTGCCGAAGTGATGACCCGCACTGGAAAATGCCATATTCTGTCAAAAGATGATCTGCTGTTTTCCTATCGTCATTCATCGCTTGGAGAGGATATTATTTGCCTGTCCGTACGGCTGAAGGCCCGCCCGGGTAACAGAGCTGCCATAGAAACGCGCATGCAGGAAATTGCGGATTCTCGCGAGGAGAGCCAACCGCTGCGCACGCGAACCGGCGGCAGCAGCTTCAAAAACCCTGACGGGGTTAAGGCATGGTCGCTGATTGATGGCGCGGGATGCCGAGGCTTGAAAATTGGCGGGGCCATGGTGTCGGAAAAACACTGTAATTTCCTGATAAATACCGGTGATGCGACCGCAAATGACCTTGAAACTCTGGGCGAGGAAGTCCGCCGAAGGGTCATGAATAATTCAGGCGTTGACCTTAAGTGGGAAATTCGCATTGTTGGTCAAAAAGATGAAAATCCCGGAGGTAGCTATGGCTAAACATGTTGCTGTGCTTAAGGGCGGCTGGTCTGTCGAGCGGGAAGTCTCTCTGATTAGCGGCGCTGCGGTCGCCAAAGCATTGCGCGAGATAAATTATGAAGTCAGTGAAATTGATGTGACGGCGGATATCGCCCAGACTCTGGCCGTCTTAAAGCCTGATGTTGTCTTTAACGCGCTTCATGGCCGCTGGGGCGAAGATGGCAGCATGCAGGGTGTGCTTGAAATATTGCAAATTCCCTATAGCCATTCGGGGGTTGCCGCCTCTGCCATGGCCATGGATAAAATATTGTCCAAAAAGCTGTTTCAAACGGTGGGCATCCCCACCGCCGAAGATAAAATAGTGACCAAAGCAGAGCTTTTTTCGGATGACCCCTTACCGCGTCCCTTTGTGGTGAAGCCCTATAATGAAGGATCCAGTGTCGGCGTGATCATTGTCAGAGCCGATGATAAATTTGATCCAGGTATGGTCGGCCCCTGGCAGAATACAGATCAATTGATGGTGGAAAAATATCTTCCGGGACGGGAGTTGACGGTTTCTGTGATGGACGGCAAGGCGCTGGCGGTGACGGAATTAAAACCGCGCGCGGGTTTTTACGATTATGAGGCAAAATATCAAGAGGGCAAGACCGACCATATCATTCCGGCGCAACTTGATCGCCGCCTGACCGATCTTATCATGAATTATGCTGAAAAGGCTCATAATATTTTAGGCTGCCGGGGGGTGACGCGGTCGGATTTCCGCCTTGATGACGGGCCCGGCGGCGATGGGGTGCCTTATATTCTGGAAATAAATACCCAGCCCGGTATGACGCCCTTATCTTTGGTGCCGGAACAGGCCCGCCATGGGGGAATGACTTTTGCTCAGCTGGTCAGTTGGATGGTGGAGGACGCCTCATGTGGCCGCTGAATAAAAAACCTAAAAAGAAAAACAAAGCATCCCCTGTTAAAAGGGGGGCAAAACAGGCTCAAAGCCTCGTCCGTCGCCGCCGTATCAGTTTATTCTTTCGGGTCTCCAGTCTTCTGGGGGGCATAACGGTTGTTGTGCTGTCCGTTTATATCTGGAAAAGCGGATTGCTGCAGGAATGGAGCTTGGAAGCCAGAGATACCGTAGACCGGAAAATTGCCAATGCCGGCTTCATGGTTGGGGAAGTTCGGATTACGGGGCAGGAAAATACCGATATAAATCAGATACGGACGGCCCTTGCGCTTTATGATGGTCAGTCAATTGTGTCACTGGATTTGCCAGAAATTCTGGGCCGGGTTGAAGGGCTGCCCTGGGTAAAGCAGGCCACCATAATCAGGAAATTACCGGACGCGCTGGAAGTGACAATCACAGAATATGAGGCCGCCGCCATTTGGCAGGAAAGCGGCGCGCTTTTTCTTGTGGATCAATATGGGAAGGTCATAACAGGCGAAGGATTGGAAAAATTCGGGGATGTGCCGCATATTGTGGGGGGCGGTGCCAATGAAAATCTTGCTAGTCTTCTGACCCTGAAAACTGCCCAGCCGGATCTTTTTTCCCGCGTAAAATCTGCGGTTTGGGTTGGCCAGCGCCGATGGGATCTGAATTTTCACAATGGCATCAAAATAAAGCTGCCGGAAAAGGAAACGGCCCTTGCGTGGCAGCTGTTATATGAATATGAAAGCCATCAGAAAATACTGGCCAAGGATATCCTGATTATTGATTTGCGCCAGCATGGAAAAACGATTTTGCGATTGACCCCACAAGAAGCTGAAAGACGCCGGCTGTTGAAAAAATCCGGCGCAAAAGAAGAGAGCATTTAATTCCATGCGAGAGAAAATCATCGCCGCATTAGACATCGGAAGCAGTAAAATCTGCTGCTTCATTGCCAGAGTGAGCGAAAGTGACGATGGGTTAAGCTATCGGCCCCGCGTTATCGGCATTGGCCATCAAGTCTCTAAAGGATTAAAATCCGGCACGGTCATTGATATGGAAGAAACCGAAACATCCATTCGCGCGGCGGTTGATGCGGCGGAACGTATGGCAGGGGGCAGTCCGATCCATGACGTTTATGTTAATGTTTCTGCAGGTCAGCCGAAATCCAGCTTTTTCTCGGTAGAGGTCGATGTGGCGGGCCATGCAATAAGCCAACTGGATATTGATCATGTGTTGAGTGCAGGTCAGAAAAATCTGCAGAATGAGGATCGTTTCATCATTCATTCCCGCGCCATAAGCTATAGCATAGACGGCGTGGCGGGGGCTAAAAAGCCGCTTGGCATGTTTGGCGATACGTTGGGAGTGAAAATTCATACTTCTTCGGTCGCGCTCAGTCCGTTGAAAAATATACAGACCTGCTTAAATCGTTGCCATTTAAATTTAAAAGGGGCGGTATTAACCCCCTATGCTTCGGCTTTGGCGGTTTTGGTGCCGGATGAACGGGAGATCGGCGCTATTTGCGTTGATATTGGCGGTGGCCTAACCAGTATTTCGGCATTTCGCGATAATGAATTTATTTTTGGCGAAATTCTTGCCGTGGGCGGTAATCATGTCACGCGAGATATCGCGCAAGGCTTGTCCGTATCGCAAGCCCGGGCGGAGCGGTTAAAAACTTTATATGGCAGTTGTTTGACAGACCGGGTTCCCGCGCGGGATCAAATTGACATCGTGCAAACGGGGGAGAGCGGACAAGAACAAGCGATTACGATCCCCCGGTCGATGTTGACCGCAATCGTTGCCCCGCGCGTCGAAGAAATTCTGGAACTTGTTCGGGATAAAATTATCGAAACCGGCCTTGCGGATTTAGCGGGCCGGCGCATTATCTTCACAGGCGGTGCCAGTCAAATTTCAGGATTGGAAGAGCTAGCCAGAAAAATATTTTCAGCAGACTGGTCGCCGGAACTTCGCGGGGATTTTCATATCAGGTTAGGACGGCCTATAAATGTGGATGGTTTGGCCGATGCAACGGCGGGACCGATGTTTTCAACTTGCGGTGGTTTGTTAAATTATGGTGCCGCAAGTCCGGATGATGTTCATTCTATTTCTGCGGATAAAGTCAAGATTGGTATTTTTTCACGTTTTGGCGTCTGGATGAAGAAGAATATCTAGTTAAATGACTCAAAATCAGGCAAAAACGACTCGAAAGAGAGAAAAAACGACTCGGGGCGCATTTTTTTAAAGACAGCGTGAATCACATAGGGTAAATTATAGTTAACATATTGTTACTACATATTGAATCGCACATGAGCACTAAGCCATTTGGAGGGCAGCATGACCATAGAATTTACAACGACTGAATTAACTGAGCTAACACCGAAAATTACGGTGTTTGGTGTCGGGGGCGCAGGGGGAAATGCGGTTAACAATATGATAAATATGGGCCTTGAAGGCGTGGATTTTGTTGTCGCGAATACGGATGCACAAGCGTTGGCCTACTCCAAGGCTGAACAGAAAATCCAGCTTGGGGCGCAATTAACGCAGGGGCTCGGGGCAGGGGCTCGGCCCGAAGTTGGCCGCGCGGCGGCAGAAGAAACCATTGAAATGATCCGTGAACATCTTCGTGGGTGCCATATGACTTTTATCACGGCGGGTATGGGCGGCGGAACCGGAACAGGTGCCGCGCCAATCATTGCCAAAACAGCCCGCGAAGAAGGTATTCTGACGGTCGGCGTGATTACCAAACCCTTTCAGTTCGAGGGTAATCGGCGGATGCTCTTGGCGGAACAAGGGATTATGGAGCTGTCGCAATATGTCGATACTTTAATCATCATTCCAAATCAGAATCTATTCCGTATTGCCAATGAGCGGACGACTTTTGCAGATGCTTTTGCCATGGCGGATGAGGTTTTGCATTCCGGCGTTCGCGGCATTACTGACTTGATGGTGTTGCCGGGGCTGGTGAATCTTGATTTTGCTGATGTACGCACGGTGATGAGTGAAATGGGTAAAGCCATGATGGGTACCGGCGAAGCCGAAGGGGAAAACCGCGCCCTTGAAGCGGCAGAGGCAGCGATCTCCAACCCGCTTTTGGATGAGGTTTCCATGAAGGGGGCTAACGGCGTTCTCATTAATATTACGGGCGGGATGGACTTGACTTTGTTTGAAGTTGACGAAGCGGCCAATCGCATTCGCAGCGAAGTAAACCCGGAAGCCAATATTCTGGTGGGTTCTGCGCTGAATGCTGACCTGGATGGTAAAATGCGCGTATCTGTTGTGGCGACGGGCATTGAATCTGATGGCGGTGCCCGCCATGATGAACCCCGCAAAACATATAGTTTTGATAAAAAACCTGAAGTTGAGAGCAAGCCGGCTGCGGATACTCATGGGGGTTGGGATGAGCCGGTTGCGACCCATAAATCGATTGTCGAAACCGCAATGGATTCCTCAAAAAATCCTGTTAAAAATCCTGTCGAAGAAAATGTCTTAGGCGTTAAAGAGCAGGCATCTGTGGAAGAAGAAACGCTGGAGCTTGTCAATGAAGTTGAAAATATAACCGAGGCGGTCAAGAGTGACGTTCAAAGGGAAACGGAAAAAATACTCGCGCAATTAGCCGAAGGAATAGTTCAACAGACGAGCCCCAAAGAAGAAGGGAATGCCAAACTGACAGCAAGCCGTGAAGACCCTTTCATTTCTGCGGCGCCCGTCATGCCGCAAAAGCGTATGGAGCCATTGATGCAGAAACCAGACCCCTTTGCAGAAGCGGCAATGGTAAATGGCCCTGTGACAAAAAAAACACCTCAGAAACGTGGATTTCTAGGATTTTTTGGTGGAGGCGCCAAGCCAGAATCTAAAAAGCCAGAATCCAAAAAGAAAATAGTCTTATCTCAAGCAGATATGTTGGAACCAGAATTGAATATTGAGCGATCAGCCCCGGAGATTAAATCTGATCCGCCGGAAATTAAAGCTGACCCGAAGGTGGCGCACGCGTCTCATAGGCCTTCGCAGCAACCTAAACAGGTGGCAGAGAATACCCCCGCCACAGCAGGCATGTTGGATCAAAAAGAAGAGGATCATCTGGAAATTCCAGCATTTTTAAGGCGGCAGGCCAATTAAAATGGTTTTTTTTAAATTCGAGACAAATATACATAATATTTTAACTATCGTCCGCTAAAAGATATTTTAATAATAAAAACGCTTAATATAAGAGCGTGCAGAACTATAAAACAGTAGAGTAGCAGATTGAAGTAACAGGCAACGGGAAGTGTATAAAAAATCCCGGGAACTAGATTTAAGGCGGGTTTATCCCGTCTTTTTCTTTTTTAATATTCTCAACCAATATTTAAGTGATGTGAAAAATGTTTGATGAAGGCCTAAAGACATCCCTTTGGGTTTCTGCGGAAATCAGAAGATGTGACGGTATATTTCTGCCCATGACGGTCGTGAACCGGGGGGATGATGACCGGGGCCTTGTGATGATTAAACAATATATTGCCGGGCAAGGCTGTATCATCCATAGCCGAAAACGTGATATGTCCGGCAAGCTTGTCTGGCACCGGCCCCTTGGGGATGGGCCTGTTCCGGAGCGGGAAGCCGATGACCATATCGCGCGTCAGCTGGGTTATGATGAAGATCTCTGGGTATTGGAAGTCGAAGACCCCAAGGGACAATATGCACCGATGTCTTGAATTTTAATCTTCCCGGTTGGCGTCCATTATTTTACGTATTTCTGCCAGACCGGTAACGGTGTTCAGAATACGGTCCTGGGGTATCTGGCTCGAGAGTTTGATCAAATCCGGCGCGAGGTTGTTGATTATTTTATTCCGGAACGCGTGGCCTTTTTGGGTGAGCCATACACATTTGCTGCGTCCGTCTTTGGGGTTGGGGCGCATTTCGATCAACTGATGAGTCTCAAGGCCGCAAAGGGTGTGGGTCATCGTCGTTTTGGGTAACTGAAACGCCCGAGAAATCGCCAGAGGTGTCTGTCCATCACCCAACCGGTCAAGATGAATCAAGACATTAAAATGCGCATTAGACAAGCCTTTCGGCAACTGCTCATTCACCAAGGCACTGCTGAGTTGGCTAATGATGCCAATTTCGTTGAATAACGAGAAATATAAAGAGAGTGTTTTGTCTGCGGTCACGTCAAGCCTTTATAATTTTAGCGTCCAACGGCCATCTTGGGGCTGGTGGTACAGGGGCAGCATAGCCCAACCGCCCCAGCATTTGAACCCTTGTTTCCTTTGCGTCCAGAATTTCATGTATCTGGCTGAAATTTTCCTTCATTTCCGGATATTCCTGCAACGCCTGGCTTATAGGGTGAAGGCCAATGCCCCTACTGGTGGCCGCTAGATTGATCCGCACCCAGTCCCGTCCGACATTCAATTGATCCATTCGGGAATTTGTTGCTGTTGTTAGCCATATGTATCCCATGGCCGTGTCAATATTCGCCATAAGCATATCTATCCCTTGCCGGTAGGCTGAAGATTCGGTATCAAGTGCCGTTTCCTGGGTCAGCAGGCCAACAGCAGAAAGGCTGTCCATCAGGGGGCCGCCAAGACTTATACCGTCCGGGTTTTCATTGATTTCTGATTTTCCTATTCGAAAGAGGTCCACACTTTCTTTATAGGTACGCGGCGTTTCCAGTTCTATAGCCATGGCCTCATGGGTCAGCTGCCGCAATCTGCGAATAGTTTCAGGTTTGTTTGTTGCTTCGGCTTGGGTATTATTCTGCACAATATGGTGAAGATCCTGCAATAAGCCATCAGGAACAAGGCGTTTCGTGTCAAAAGGCACCTTCATAGATCGGCGGGTCAGAATATGGGGAAACAGCGGGTCTTTTTTAATAGTCTTGTCACGCACAAAAGAAATATCGGCCACCGGGCGCTTGTCTAGCTTGTTTTTGTCATAACCTTGCGGGAAGGGTGTGATGGTTGCCAGATACCCGTCCTGAGCTGCTGCGATGTGCAACTGCTCCAAAAAACAGCCAAGGCCGATGGTGATCTGCCGATTAAAAGGGTCCGTATGGGGCAACAGGCGGTCAGTATCCACATAGAGGATTATCTTGTCCTCTTGTGCAAGGTCTACCAGCCAGGGTTGCCTGTTGTGAGGATTCGGTGCCAGGATGGCATAGGATAATGCACGCCGCCTTGGTTCCGTATAAGTCCCGGCCTGTTGCCATGGGGCAAGGGCCTTTGCCGGTCTGCGGCTGCCAAGGAATAGTGCCGTTGCCCCGACAATCATGCCCCCGCCGATAATAGATATGGCTTTGCGCCGTCCCATTTTCATCATAATTGTCCTTCTGTCATTTAATACGATATCGAACCATTATAGTGCAATATCGTATTATATCAACAGAGGCGTCAGAATTTATTCAATAATGTGGGTGGGCGAAGCAGAAGACCCAAAATTTTAATACTTACCAATCTAATAATTTTTTGCAGTTTTTTTTGATTGACCTCTTGACTCTTGGAGCCTGACGCCTATCTCTTGTGTAGCTATTGGCACTCTTGAGCAGTGAGTGCTAATGAGGAATTTTTAACTTAAACTATAGAAGAGGTCTTTGAGATGGGTTTTCGTCCTTTACATGATCGTGTACTTGTACGCCGGATAGATGCAGAACAGAAAACGGCTGGTGGCATTATTATTCCTGATAGCGCGCAGGAAAAACCAAGTCAGGGTGAAATTGTTGCCACGGGCAAAGGTGCCAAGGCTGAAGACGGCACCGTAACCGCCCTGGACGTAAAAGCCGGCGATACGATATTGTTTGGCAAATGGTCTGGTACGGAAGTGAAGATTGACGGAGAAGATCTGTTGATCATGAAAGAATCCGACGTCATGGGTATCATTGAATAAATATTTTCCCGAATTTTTCTTTTCTGGAATAAACAAATTTAAAAGGAATTAAGTAAATGGCTGCAAAAGATGTAAAATTTGGCTCTGACGCTCGTGCCCGCATTATGAAGGGCGTTGATATACTTGCCAATGCTGTAAAAGTAACGCTTGGCCCCAAGGGCCGCAATGTTCTTCTGGACAAATCATTCGGCGCACCGCGCATCACCAAAGACGGCGTTTCCGTTGCGAAAGAAATTGAACTTGTTGACAAGTTTGAAAATATGGGCGCGCAGATGGTTCGTGAAGTGGCATCCCGGACAAATGATGTTGCGGGTGATGGCACCACGACGGCAACTGTTTTGGCTCAATCTATTGTACGCGAAGGCTTTAAGGCCGTTGCGGCCGGCATGAACCCGATGGATCTTCGCCGGGGTGTTGATCTTGCGGTCAATAAGGTTGTTGCTGACCTCAAAGGCCGGACGAAAACGATTTCTTCCAGTGAGGAAGTCGCGCAGGTTGGCTCTATCTCTGCAAACGGCGAAATAGAAATTGGCCGGATGATTGCAGAAGCTATGGATAAAGTTGGCAAAGAAGGCGTGATCACTGTTGAAGAAGCCAAAGGTCTGGAGTCAGAACTTGACGTTGTGGAAGGTATGCAGTTTGACCGTGGTTATCTGTCACCTTACTTTGTGACCAATGCTGAAAAAATGGCTGTTGAGCTGGAAAATCCCTATATCCTTCTTCATGAGTCAAAATTGTCAAATCTGCAATCAATGCTACCCTTACTCGAAGCAGCCGCACAGTCCAGCCGTCCTCTGCTGATCATTGCAGAAGACGTAGAAGGTGAAGCACTTGCAACGTTGGTTGTTAACAAGCTGCGCGGCGGTTTGAAAATCGCTGCGGTTAAAGCGCCAGGTTTTGGGGATCGCCGCAAAGCCATGCTGGAAGATATTGCCATTTTGACCGGTGGTCAGGTTATTTCCGAAGATCTTGGCATTAAGCTGGAAACCGTAACATTGGATATGTTGGGAACGGCCAAGAATGTTTCCATTACGAAAGATGACACAACAATCATTGATGGTGCGGGTGAGCGCGAGGCTATTGAAGCCCGTTGCGGCCAGATCCGCAGTGCCGTAGAAAATACATCTTCCGATTATGATAAAGAAAAATTGCAGGAACGTCTGGCCAAATTGGCTGGTGGTGTTGCGGTCATCAAAGTTGGCGGTGTTACGGAAACCGAAGTGAAAGAGCGCAAAGACCGCGTTGATGATGCTTTGCATTCAACACGCGCGGCTGTTGAAGAAGGTATTGTTCCTGGCGGCGGCGCTGCGCTTCTTTATTCTATTCGGGCGCTTGAAGGCCTTGAAGGCGAAAATAGTGATCAGAATGTGGGCGTTAATATTATCCGTAAAGCTTTGGAAACACCCCTGCGTCAGATCGTTGAAAATGCGGGCGAAGATGGTGCCGTGGTTGCGGGTAAATTAAAAGAAAGCAAAGATATTAACTTTGGTTTTGATGCCCAGAAAGAAGAATATACCGACCTGATCGCGGCAGGTATTATTGACCCGACCAAAGTGGTGCGTACAGCATTGCAGGATGCGGCATCTGTTGCAGGCCTTCTGATTACCACAGAAGCCATGGTTACGGATCATCCTGAAGAAAAATCGGCTGGCGGCGGCGGAATGCCGGACATGGGCGGTATGGGTGGTATGGGCGGCGGTATGGGCTTCTAAGCCATACTTAGCTAAATATACTTTACCTGACCTAAATATATTTTATCTGAAAAGAGCCGAAGCAACACTTCGGCTCTTTTTTTGGTCGTGTTTATTCTGTTCTTTTCAGGGACTGTATTTCTGCTATAAAAAGATAATTAAGGAAAAAGCTTGAGGTCAGAAAAAGGATAGAACTGTGTCCGAGCAAGGAAAATTATTTGATATTCGCCATTGGGTGCCGTACCAAATGTGGCGGCTGTCTCAGGAGGCGGGTTATATTCTCGAAGAAGATTATTCGGTCAAATATAATATCAGCGGGGAAAGCTGGCGCTTTATGGCAATGTTGGCCAGTTCAGCACCGGTGTCGGCCAAAAAGCTTGGGGAGCTTCTGGATATGGATCAGGTGCAAGTGACGCGCGCCTTGAACAAGCTGTTGGATAATGGCTATGTTACGCGGCGCACCGACCCCAAAGACCGGCGTAAAGTTATTCTTAATTTAAGCCGGGAGGGGGCGGAAGTCTATCAGGCCATTGTGGTTATGGCCATGGAACTGGAGCAGAAGTTTCTTGGGGAAATGCCGCAGGAAGAGCAGAAGTTTTTTCGTGATACATTGACACGGCTGCGGGCTAATATGGACAGCATTCGCGGGGATTCAAAGTTATTCTAGAACCGCCATGGCCGTTTGTTCAGCTAGAGTTTTGATGGTTTTGGCGGATGTTATGTATGTTTGTTCAGTCTCGCTGGAACGGGCAAAGGCAAGGGCTTGGTTGAGGTTAAGGGCGCTGGTGTCTTTAATTGACGGGTTGGCGTCTTTTAAGACTCGTGAAGAAATTATTGAATCATTGGCCATAATTAATCCCACAGTTCTTTCTGAAACTTGAAACAGGTTTGTTTTATAATGAAGGAATTAGATAAATAAACCCTTAATTAATGCTATTGTGATTGAAAGGAATAGAGGTTTTTTTTGTCACTGTTCTTAATGAAAAATTAGACTTGATTTGTGAAACGCCGGGCAGGGCGGTTATGACATCCATATGCAGGCGTTCATAGTCAGAGGCATCGGATACAATCACCCTGAGAAGATAGTCCGCATCACCGGACATTAAATAACATTCCATGATCTGGGGGCATTCTTTGACCCTTCGTTCAAATTCAGCCAGCCTTTCCTTGGTTTGTTTTTCCACGGTAATATGGACAAAAACATTGTCCGGCAGACCTGCGGCAGATTGATCAACCATCGCCACATAATGATCAATAATGCCGTCCGTTTCCAGTGATTTTACCCGTCTCAGGCAGGCAGAAGGCGATAGCCCTACGCGATCAGCAAGGTCATTATTGCTGATGCGCCCGCTATTTTGCAATGATTCAAGGATTGCATAATCAATCTTGTCAAGGCTAATATTCTGAAATTTATGTCTCATAAGGTTATTTATACGCATTAATATTCGAATATTCAAGGGTTTTACACTCATGTTTGCAAGGAAATTTTGCCAATAAACGGATATAATATGATCAGAGAATTAAGGGTTTTCATATTTTATTTAGAAAGATAGGCAGATGATTATTGGTGTCCCGAAAGAAATTAAAATACATGAATATCGCGTTGGCCTGACGCCGGCGAGTGCATCGGAATTTATCCGAAGCGGCCATAAAGTCATTGTTGAAACCAAGGCTGGCATGGGCATTGGTTTCTCTGATGATGATTATAAAGCTGTTGGGGCCGAAATCACCATAGATGCGGCGCAAGTATTCGCGCAAGCCGAAATGATCGTAAAAGTGAAGGAGCCTCAGCTTAATGAGTGCGCCATGCTGACGGAAAGTCACCTGCTCTATACTTATCTGCATTTGGCCGCTGATCCTGCGCAGACTGAGGCCCTGATGAAATCAGGCTGCACGGCCATTGCTTATGAGACCGTGACCAATGACGCTGGCGGCCTGCCGCTTTTGGCCCCCATGAGCGAAGTTGCCGGACGTATGTCTATTCAGGCCGGGGCCCATGCTCTTGAAAAAGCAACGGGGGGGCGGGGGCTTCTATTGGGCGGCGTTCCCGGTGTGGCCCCTGCGAAAGTCGTGATCATTGGCGGCGGCGTGTCGGGCATGAATGCGGCTGAAATGGCCGTTGGCATGGGCGCAGACGTGAGCATTTTTGACCGCAATCTGGCTGTGCTCAGGCGTCTTGACAATCGTTTTCGCGGCAGTGTCAAAACCCGTTATTCCACCGCCCATGATTTGGAATTGGCTGTACTGGAGGCTGATCTGGTTATCGGCGCTGTCCTTGTTGCTGGTGCGGCGGCCCCCAAGCTTGTTTCTGCAGAGATGGTTCGGCAGATGAAGGACGGTGCCGTTCTTGTGGATATTTCCATTGATCAGGGCGGCTGTTTTGAGAATTCCCGTCCCACAACCCACGCAGACCCAACCTTCATCATTGATGGTGTGGTGCATTATTGTGTGGCCAATATGCCGGGGGCCGTTGCCCGGACATCAACTTTTGCGCTGAATAACGCGACATTGCCCTTTGGCCTTGCGCTGGCCAATAAAGGTTGGAATCAAGCCTGCCGTGAGGATGTCCATTTGGCCAACGGGGTGAATATTTCCGGCGGATTTATCACTTATGAAGCGGTCGCACGTGATTTGGGTAAAGAATACCATCCTTTAAATTTTTGAGGCTCTTAAATTTTTGAGGCTCTAAAAGGGTAATTTAATATTTTCCGCTTTAATTTCAAGGCCGGATTCCTTTAAGCCTCTCAGCCATATCCGGGCTTCTTCTATTGTGTGAGGGGCCGCTTGTACGCCGCTGGGCAGGCGATTTTCCATGAGCGCGCCGACGGCTTGTGCCACGGTTAAAGACACGGCCCGCGCCATTGCGGATTGCCAGCCCGCCCCGCTTGTGTCGAGCGACAGGGCGGCCTTCCATGCCCTGCCATCTTTCGGCGATATGGTCAGCGCCACATGCAGCACAATCCGGTCCTGTTCACCTTCATCATATTGATGTTCTTGCCATAACTTGTCAGATAGGGTTTTGAGTTCCTCTGGCGCGGCATTCTCTATAATGGGGAAGATATCCCGCCAGGCCTCTTTCCAGCCTTCTAATCGCAAAGTGCCGCGCACAAAAGTCCGAAGGCCTGTTTCACTCTCAAGGCCATATTCCTTGATATAGGGCAGGCTGTTACGATTTGCATAAACTTCGAAAATTTCCCTGCCTAATTATAATTCCGTCACATCTTCCCATGCTTTTTTCGTCGCATGTTCTTTGCCACCCCTGATCATAATAGAGGGGCTGGTCAGCGCCGTCAGAACGCCAAGAGGGGTCCAGCTGAATTTATAGGTAAAAGGATTTTTCTCCGCAGGAATGCCGCCGCAATAGGATATGAAATCGATGATATGGCCTTTATTCAGCAGGCCCGCCTTCTGAGCTTCATCCATGATGATATGGGCCAGCAGATGATCAATGCCGGGATCAAGCCCGGCCTCATTGACGAGTGAAATACCCTTTGCCATTGCCGCATCATTGAGGGCGGTCATGTCAGGGGAAAGATAACTGGAGGTGACCATGTGACATTTTTTTTCCAAGGCGAGTTTCGCGACCTGTACATGAAAATCTGCCGGCAACATAGAGACGATGATGTCGCCGGGTTTGAGTGCGCCCAAGAAGGTTTTTCGTGATTCCGCCTCATTAAGGTTTAAATGCCGTATAGTCAATTCTGCGCCTTGAGCAACATGCGCCCTTAGCATTTTTATGCGCTCAAGGGCCATGTCCCAGACTGTGATCTGCCCCCATTGATTGGCAAGGGAAACAATCCCCGGGCCCGATACAAGCCCCGCGCCTATCCAGTGAATTTTTGGCCAGTGAATTTTTGGCTGATGATTTTTTGACTTATGTTGCGATAAGTCTGAGGACATAATGTTTCCTTATAATATATTACGTTAGGCGACTTGTATCTCTTCCAGAGAAGTTTGTTTGATACGCGAAATGGCGTCATCAAAAGATTTTTGCGCGGAAAGCCATATGGGGTCAATTGCCATTTTATTGAGAGTCTTAAGGTGGGGCAAGAGCTGGCTGGAGAATTCCTGACTGGCTTCCTGCGGCAGAAGAGAAGGCAGATTATCAATGGCGATAATATCAATGCTTTTGTCACCCGCCGGGCTATTAACCGTAATATAGGGTTTTTCCCATGACGTGGTTTCATAATAAAGCGGGATGGGATTGAAGGCACTATAGGGATCGCATGAGACATCGGCAACGACGCTCAGCCGTGCGTTCTGTTTCAGGTCTTCTTTGCGCAAAAAGGCCGGTATATCATCTATGATGAAAGCGCAGTTAATGAGAATATCATGTTCCAGCAAGGCGGTTCGGTCAATATCATGGGTCATCCTGCGCCCCCAGCAGGTAATCTCGGCCCCATGTTCTTCAAGAATTCTCAACGCGCCTTGGCCGCAGCGCCCGCCCGCCCCGATGATCAGAACTTTTGGTTTCTTGCCGAGGGTATTCGCCGCGTTAATTTGCGCCTTTAACGCGTCAGCATTATTAAAGGGGGTCAGGCCTTTATCCAGATACGGGATGGGTGCACAATTCTGATTGTACCAATGAATAAGGGCCAACGCCGCCCCCATATAGCCCGCCCAAAATCCAAAGGCGACAACTCGCCCCCCATTCTGGTCAACCATATATTCAATATCCAGAAGTTTTCCGCCGCCAGACATGAAGCGCGATAACAGACCCTGCCAGCCGGCCTGTTCCTTATAGGCATGGGCAAAATAAATATGACTGTTTCTTAAGTGATCAGGCGCGCTGGGCAATTCTTTTAAGCCAAGGATAAAAGCGTATTTTGGGGCCTTTATCCATGAGCCACCTTCCACCATTCGGCAGCCGGCATCAGCATAGGCCTGATCCGGCACGATACGTTTCTCTGACTTTTCAACCAAGACCTCATAGCCTTCTTTGATGAGGCTGCGGGCCCCTTCGGGCAGAAGGGGGGTGCGGCGTTCAGTGATACGGGTTTCACGTCTTAACCAGATTATTTCCTTCGTCATGCTTACCTTCTTAAATTTACTGACTATGCCACATCATGACCTTTAAATATGTCGAACAGAAGGGAGCAAATTGGTGGGAAAGCCGTTAAATTGTACAGAAAATCATATTTTATTGGGTCATACTGCCAATAATCATGAAGTATAAAAATCAGGTTTTTTAAACAGGCCATCAAAGATGTCGTCTTGAAGCATCTTTGATGGCCTGTTGTTTAAAAATTTAACGATTTAGTAATCAATTTTTACCTATTATTTAATGAGTAAAAGAGAGAGCCTATTCGTTTTAGATAAAAATATGGTTCAATAGACAGGGTGTTTTATTTCACAGGGTAAAACCATGTGAAGGTATAAGCTGTATAGTCGATAGTTTTTTCGTAAAGCAGCATTCTTCCCATGTCCCGTTAATGGTTATTGTAGAGTTAGTAATACTCAGGGTGTATTAATGAGTAAATGTATTACAGAAGATCCAGAACATAAGAATGTTTTGGCAGACATAATTAACCTTTCTGCGGACACGATTATTTCTGTAGATGAAAACCATAATATTATTTTTGTCAATCCCGCCTTTGAAAAGACATTTGGCTATCAGGGCAAAGAGATATTTGGTCAAAATCTGAATATTTTATTACCCAAATCCGTACATTCCGGACATAAAAAATATATTGATTCATATGATGAATCAGATGACACTTCTCGCCATATGGCTATGCGGTCAGCGTTATTTGGTGTTTCAAAAACCGGCGAGAAGATACCCTTTGATATTTCTATTCAAAAACATCCCAAGGGCGGGCTATTTCGCTATACGGCCATATGCCGGGATATAAGCAGCAGGGTCGCGCAGGAAAAACGGCTGCGAGCAGAAGAGGAAAAATTTAAAACACTTTTCAATAGTTCATTCGATTATATCATTCTCATGAATGGTCAGGGAGAAATAGTGGAGTTTAATGATACTATTGCCCGTAATATGCTGAATGCAGGTGAAGAATATAAGGGGAAACCGGTTTGGGATTGTGATTTTTGGGGCAGTGAAACTGATGTTTCTCTTGTACAGAAGGCCGTTTCTGAGATCAAATCAAACGAGAATAGGTCAATTATTATAACGATTCTTGCCAAGAACCGCCGTAAAATTATTCTGGAAACCACGATCAAGCATATAATCATGGAACATCAGCAGTCTGAAATGATCGTGCTGGAGGGGAAAGACATAACGGAACTGGTTAAATCAAATCGCGCCCTTATTGATAGTGAAGCACGCATGGAGAGGGCTCAGAAAATTTCGCGGCTTGGAAACTGGGAATGGGATTTGATCACAAATGAATTTATTTGGTCAGATGAGATTTACAGAATTTTTGGATTGGATCCCAAGAGCTTTACGCTTACATATGATGCCTTCCTTGCTAGGTTGATATCCAGAGACAGGGGGCGCGTAGAGCAGATATTAACGAAGGCCCTCTCGCATAAGAAGCCCTATAAAACAACTTATCACATTATTTTGCCGGACGGGACTGAAAAAGTTGTTGAAGATCTGGGCGAAATTTATCGGATGGAAGAGGATAGCCCGATTAGAATAGGGGGGACTATTCAGGATATTACGGAAAGTTGGCACAGAGAACAGACCCTTATTTCGGCTAACGCGCGTGCAGAAGAAGCCAATATTACGAAGGGTTAGTTTTTGTCTGCCATAAGCCATAAACGGGTATCATAAAAATAATTTATCAGCAGTTTTGATCTTGGAACGGCGCACAGCGCGTGGGGCCGAAGACAGCCCTTAACCCTCTTGAATGCAGAATTCCAAAGGCGCTGGTATGGCCTATGTCCGGGAATAGTGCGGTCTTTAACGTCAGGCCAGTGAGGGGTTTGCTGCGTAATAAGGCATCCATCTTATAGACATTGGAGACATAACGTTTGTTTGGCTCGGCGATTTCTTCTATGCCGCCGACGGCCATATATATATTGGCGTTTAGGGTATCATTATTGCCGAGAAATCTTTTCGCTTGAGAAAAGATAATCTCATCCCCCCACCATATTGCCGGGCTGCCGATGACATAACGATTGAATGTTTCAGGGGCATTAAACAAAACATACAGGCCAAAAAGCCCGCCAAGAGATATGCCAAAATAACCGCTGTCATCGGCTATGGTATTATAATTGGCATTGATGAAAGGTTTGAGTTCATTTTGGATAAAATCAAGGAATTCAGGCGCGCCCCCCATTTTTTTACCAGACGTTATTTCCACAATATCTTCAATCGGGAAGGGATAGCGTTTTCGCGTCATCACATTGGGCGTAAGGTCGCGTTGCCGCAAATATAACGAATGGAACATATTATCCACGGGATAGCCAATGCCCACAATGATAAAGCGGGATAACTCCCCCGCCGTTTGCATGATTCGGGCGGTTTCCCCCATGGGGATGCCGCCGTTGGCATCAGTCATATAAAGAACCGGAAATCTTTCCGACCCGTCAGTTTTGCTAACGGGTACCATTACGCGAATCTCATAAGTTTGCCCGATCTTTACTGACGTAAGCCTATGGGTTTTGATCGGCGGGAAATGATAAGAGGCCGCTTCTTTGGCTGTCTCTGAGGCCAGAGCCGGGTTCATTATGCCGGTAATGATCAGGAAAATGCCCGCAGAAATAAGGGGCCGGGCTATTAGTGATAGAAAATTCTTCATTTTCAAAATCCTCATTTTCCTATTTTATCTCTATGGCTCAGAATAAGGATATTGAAGAGAGGCGCAATAGCAGAAATTACTCACATTCGAGGCTGGCGAGAATTTGAGTAATTCCCGCTATTGTTTCAATTAGTCTGATATCATTAAATAGCCTTTTGTATTGCGCGTGATGTAAATATTATTCAGTCTGGGTCAAGGAGGAGCTATTATGACCAAACTATTATCTTTCGGACAACCGCTTGGGGCCATTATGCAGGTTGCCTATGTGGTCGAGGATATCGAAAAAGCCATGAACCATTGGACAAAGACGCTTGGTGTCGGGCCTTTCTTTTTATTTGAACATTTTGCCCTTGAGGATTATCGTTACCGGGGCAAGCCGAGTGACCTTGATATTACGATTGCCATGGGTTTTTCAGGTTCCATGTGTTTTGAATTGATCTTTCAGCATAGTACAAGCCCGTC
>JAJRQU010000200.1 GCA_024280095.1 Alphaproteobacteria bacterium
AAAATTTATCACCAACGGAAAGCCATTCAAAGTAGCCATTACAGCCATCATGCGAAAGCTTATAACAATCGCAAATGCCCTCTTGAGAGATAATAGAAAATGGTCCAAAATTAATGCTTGATCAACACGGATACTCTAGGGCTATTGACAAAGCTACCAATAGTAGAAAAAATGAATTATTGTTACAGGAGATGTCTTATTCAACACTTTTTTATATGTTGTTCTTTAAGTCTTAAAGTAATGGGAAGTTTGCTATCCTTGGTTATATTCTAGTGGGACAAGGTAACAATGGAAAAAGACTCTGAGAACGCTATTTACAACACTAAGCGTTGTAAATTAAAACGCCATGCCCGGTCAATATACAGGTAAAGAGCCGAAGTTATCTGGGACATGTCCGCCGCGACACAGCCACAGATAACTTCAGCATCATTTCACCTCAAAACTTTCCGGTTTTGGGGCAGCAAGAATATAACATCAAATATTACTTACTTATCTTTTTACCGTCCATGGACCATACTTCCACGTCTCCTATATTCATATCACGGACAGCTTTTTCAAATTTAGACAGATTGCCGACCAAAACCCAGACAAGGCCATCTGATTGCAGGTGAGACTTTGCGGCAGCCTGCACGTCTGCGATTTCTAATTTATCAAGCCGCTGCCCAAGCTGTTCTATATCATTAAGCGGCTTGCCAAGAAAGGCGTTGCCAAGCATGGAACCCAGAACCGCTCCCGAACTTTCAAGCTGTGCCGGCAAGGTTAAAATCTGACCTTTTCTATAATTATCTATCTCCGATTGGAGCACAGGCTTATCCCCGGACAATGCGGTCATTTCCTTGATAATCTCGGCAAGGGATTCTGCCGTCCGGCTGGTCTGAACCGGCGCAGAAACATTCCACATATATTGACCGGGAATTTGAGACACACCACTCCCCGCCCCATAAGACCAGCCCTTTTCCACCCGAAGGTTATTACCGATCCGCGACGTCATACCACCGCCCAAAACTGCATTGGCGGCCTTCAGAGCTTCCTCGTCAAGCTTTGAGGTGATCACCCGCCCCCCAATGATAAGGGTCTGCGGAGATGCCGGGCGATCAATTAAAATCACTTTTGTTTTTTTATAAACCGGAACGGCATAGCTGGCCGTTATCTTTGGCAATCCTGCCTTTGGCGCCTTCCACTTGCCAAAAACCCTGTTGATCTGTTTCAACAGGTCAGCCATCGTAATATTGCCGGTCGCATAAAGCACCGCATTATCAGGCCGTATCCATCTGGTATATTGTGTTTTCATATCCGCAACACCAAGGGTCAGGATATTTTTCTCCTGATCGGGGTCATAAGACAACGGATGACTATCACCATACAGGTGCATCCCCATAACACGGCTGGCAACGGCATTGGGATTGGCGCGCGCGTTTTTAATGCCCAGCAATGCCGCGTCCTGCCATTTTACCAATTCCGCTTTGGAAAAAGCCGGCTTGAGCAGCAGGTCTGCCGCCAAATCCATGGTAGCCGGGAAATATTTTGCCAATGCGGATATGCCCATAGTGGCATCAAACGTGCTGCCCCCTATGCCAATCTGCGTACCCAGTTTAACCATTTGGCGGTCATAAGCCTCTTTGCTCATCCCTTTCGGAAACTGGCTCATATTATAAAACAGCGCCGATGACACACCGACCTTGCCGTCAATTTCCCCAATGCTGGCGGCATTTTTGAATACCATCGCCATATTGATGGTAGGTGTTTCATGACGTTCCGCCAAAATGACTTTCAGACCATTTGGTAAAGTGGTTTTCTGAATTTCCGGGAATTTCAAAGACAGGGTATTTTTCACCTCTGGTATCAGACTACGGTCGATCTGAGCACGGGTTTTATGCGGCGTACCATAAGACAAAACCGATATTTGATGATATCCTCTGGACAACCATTTTCTGGCCGCTGCCTGAACTTTCTTTTTGGTGGCATTGCGAGTCCAGTTCAGATCCTTATGAATGAAGCCCGGATCTGCGGCAAAAATTTCGCCTTCAGCCAATACCATCCCTTTGACGGCAATACTGTTCAATTCACGCAGAACAACGGTATCAATATAGTCCCGATTTTTAGACAGTTCCGCCTTTGTCGGGCCTTTCGCCAGAAATTCGGCCATAACATCATCTATGGCCTGTTCCAGATCGGCCATATTCCGACCTTTTTTGAGCGAGGCAGAGATACTGAATAGGCTGGACAATCCGCGGGCATCGACACTGACACTTGCTGTGGTGGCGACGTCCATTTCTTTGACCAGCCTTTTATATAACCGACCTGTTTCTCCGCCCCCAAGGATTGCTGAAGCCACATCAAGCATGACTTTTTCTTTATCGGTACGGCCCGGAATGGCCCATGACCGATTGATCAGACTTTCCGGCACCCGATCATACATGACATCCTTTGTATTATAAAGCCGGGTAGGTATCTTAGATATTGCCCTGTATAATGGGGGCCCTGCGGCAATATCCCCGAAATATTTTTCTGCCAGCGTGCGGGCCGTGGCCACATCAATATCGCCAGACAGGACAAGAATAGCATTTGCAGCACCGTAATATTGCTTGAACCAATTATGAACATCTTCCAGACTGGCATTATTCAAATCATCCATAGAACCAATCGGCGTATGATGATA
>JAJRQU010000010.1 GCA_024280095.1 Alphaproteobacteria bacterium
ATAACTTTTACCTTCACGCCGGACGCAATTTCCAATTCGATCTCGTTATCATCAATCACTTTTGATACTTTGGCAACAATGCCGCCCGATGTAACGACATTATCGCCCCGGCGCAATGCCGCAACCATATTTTTATGCTCTTTTACGCGCTTTTGCTGCGGCCGGATCATCAAAAAATAAAATACCGCGATAATAAGAATGAATGGTAGAAACTGCATCAATGCGCTTCCCCCGCCGCCGGCGTCGGCTGTTTGCGCAAATGCTTCAGATATAAACATAATTTTCTTCCTCTAAATATTCCCAAAGGCGGCACTATACATGCCCCAGATTATTTTTCAACATCATTGGCATATAGGAAAGCTTTATCCTGAATACAAGTTATATTTTACATTCTATTATGTTTATTAGCCGCTTTCATTATGCTAAGTAACAAAAGATGAAACAAGAAGATGATATATCAACGCGAATAGCAGAAGCCCTTGAAAGGCTGGCCCCGGCAAAATTATTGGCGCCAGACTTTGATGCGGCGGATGCCTTTATCTGGAATATTGCACCGGATCAGTTGGTGCCTGTCACATCCGTTAAGCATGTGGATATAAAATTATTACAGGCTATCGACCAAATGCGGGATATTTTAAGTCAAAATACCCAACAGTTTGCCAATGGTTTTCCGGCCAATAACGCCTTGCTTTGGGGGGCGCGCGGTATGGGAAAAAGCGCCCTGATCAAAGCATTGCATGCAATAATCCGCACGCCGGAAAATAGGGCGCTGGCCCTGATTGAAATTCATCGGGAAGATATCTCAAGCCTGCCGCGCCTTCTTAATCATATCAGGAACACCAAACGGCGCGTGATCCTTTTTTGTGATGACCTCTCCTTTGATAATGATGACAGCAGTTATAAATCGCTTAAGGCCGTACTTGAGGGCGGCATTCTGGGGCGGCCCGAAAATGTTATCTTTTACGCCACATCCAACCGCCGGCACCTCATGCCGCGTCCCATCATTGAAAATGAACGCTCTACGGCCACCGCACCAGCAGAATCAGTTGAGGAAAAAGTTTCCTTATCGGACAGATTCGGGCTGTGGTTAGGCTTTCACAGCTGTGCGCAAGATGATTATTTAGCCATGATTGATGGCTATCTGGACTATTATAACATTGAGGGGGACAAGGAAATTTTTCAAATTCAGGCCCTTGAATGGGCAAAAACAAGGGGCGCAAGGTCTGGCCGTGTTGCGTGGCAATTCATTCAGGATTTGGCCGGCCGCCATAAAATTACCCTTTAAGATATCGCACGGGATTAACGGCACGGGTTCCTTTGCGCATTTCAAAATGAAGCTGTGGGCGGTTCGCACCACCGGATTGGCCTACCCGTGCAATAGATTGCCCCCGTTTAACTGATTGCCCTTTCGTCACCAAAATGGCTGAGTTATGAGCGTATGCAGTTATCCAACCCTTACTGTGACGAATTAATATTAACTTGCCAAAGCCTTTTATTTTATTTCCGGTATAAACAACAATGCCGTTTTGCGCCGATCTGACATAGCTGCCTGACTTGGCCGCTATATTTATACCGTCATTATGGTATCCTGTTGCCTTTGGACCAAAAGAAGAAAGAATCCGCCCCTTTACAGGCCACATAAACCCCTGTCCGCTTTGCGGCGGCGGCGGATGATTTACATTAAATTTCTTTTTATTACCACCTTGGAAATTACCCTGCATTTTTCCCGGCACCTTTAATTTCTGACCTATGGCCAGCGCATAGGGTTTTTTAATATTATTAAGCCGGGTGAATATGGTCATATCCTCGTTATATTTTCGAGAGAGGCTGTAAACTGTATCGCCTTTTTTGACAATATGAACCGCCATTGCGGGGCTTTTTAATTTTTGTCCGGGATATAACAGATAAGGCGGCTTCAACTTGTTTGTCAGAATGATTTCCCTGACCGTGACCTTATGACGCCTTGACAAGGCATAGATCGTGTCGCCTTTTCGAACATGAATGATTAAGGGGTTTTTCGAACGGGTTTCGGGGAATATCTGTATTTTTGTCGTTGTGATTTTTTTGCGAATTGGCTTGTCGCGCGGCACGGGAATGGGATGGGGCGTATTTTTTGCATATTGCTTAACCGGAATGGCATGCTGATATCTTGTGCTAAAAGAATGGCCCTCCTGACAGGCGGACAGCATACCGCTGACGCTTAGAATAACCATGGTTTTCAAAAGCAGATTATATATCTTCATGAACCTACTGTAAAAAGTCTATTTCTTAATTTCAACTCTATTCATGATTCATGAACGATACCGGGCAGCAATGGCACAAATTTAACCGGCATCAGGTTTTCCTCCATAAATTCATCTTCCCTGCGGGTAATACGTATAATATGCTGGGTTTTTCCTTGGGCTCCAATGGGTATAACCATAATGCCGCCGACCTTTAATTGCTGTAATAGCAACTCTGGAATTTCTTCTGAGGCTGCTGTCACCATAATGCGATCAAAAGGGGCCTGTTCGGGCCATCCTTTCATCCCATTGCCAAAAAGCGTTGTGACATTAAAAACATTCAATTTTTTAAACATCTCTGTCGCCCCGTTTAATAAAGGCAAATGACGTTCTATTGTGAATAGCCGTCGACATAATTTAGCCAAAACCACGGATTGATAGCCGGATCCGGTACCCACTTCCAGAACTTTGTGTTTCTTTGAAATGCCAAGAACCGCCGTCATAAAGGCGACGACAAAGGGCTGGCTAATGGTTTGGCCACTATTGATCGGAAGGGCCGCATTTTCATAGGCCTGACTGCGCAGCGCCTTCGGAATAAAGTCTTCGCGGGGGATGGCGGCAATAGCGGCCAAAACGTCCTTATCCTTTATGCCCTCATCACGCAATTCGGATAACAGTCGCGCTTTTTTATCTAATAGGGATAGAATCATTAAAAATTTTTATCCATTTGTTCTTTAATGGTTAAAAGAGAATTTTCATGTGTTAAATTAAGATGTAATGGCGTTACTGATATATAACCATCTTTAATGGCTGCAAGGTCAGTCTCCGGTTCTGGCTCTCCATATTCCCGCCGAAAACCTATCCAGTAATAATTTCCGCCTCTGGGGTCTTTCCGTTTTTCGATGAACAGTTCCGCATCATCTCTGAAACCCTGGTGGGTGGTTCTTATCCCTTTGAGCTTATCCGGATAAAGCGGAAAATTAACATTCATGAATACACCGGCTTGCCAAGGCACAGAAATCAATTTTTTTAAAACTGAAAGCCCGCGTTCTCTCGCAACCTGATACAAATCAGAAGGATAATCCCGCTTGACCTCCTGACTGAAGGCAATTGAGGGGATTTGACAAATAGTACCTTCCATCGCCGCAGAAATTGTGCCGGAATAGGTCATATCCTCCGCCAGATTAACCCCCCTGTTCACGCCAGAGAGCAGCAAAGTGGGCTTTTCCGGCATAAGCGTGTGTGTTGCCATCATGACGCAGTCCGTGGGTGTTCCCTTTACCGAGAAAAACTTTTCATCAATCTGACGGTAACGCACAGGTTCATGCAAAGACAATGAATGGCCCTTGCCGCTTTGCTCTTCCTCCGGCGCAACAATCCAGACATCATCGCTGATTGATCTGGCCATGCCTTCCAATAGCTTCAGGCCCGGTGAATTATAACCATCATCATTGGTGATTAATATACGTGTTGAAATAGAACTACTCATGACGTTTTATGGCGCTCTATCGCCTTTTTTCCCGCCATGTAGGGCCGAAGCGCTTCTGGAATAACGATACTGCCATCCTGTTGCTGATAATTTTCCAATAGGGCAACAAGCGTGCGGCCAACAGCCAGCCCGGAACCATTGAGCGTATGAACAAAACGGGTTTTCTTTTCGCCGGTGGCCCGGTAACGGGTATTCATACGGCGCGCCTGAAAATCTCCGGTATTGGAACAGCTGGAAATTTCACGGTAGGCCGCCTGCCCCGGCAGCCAAACCTCAAGATCATAAGTTTTTTGTGCGGCAAAGCCCATATCCCCAGTGCATAATATCAATTTACGATAGGCCAAATCAAGACGTTGCAGTATTTGCTCGGCAGCAGATGTCATGCGTTCCAGTTCGTCCCGGCTTTGTTCCGGCGTCGTAATGCTGACCAGTTCCACCTTGTTAAATTGATGTAGCCGGATCATACCGCGCGTATCGCGGCCTGCGGAACCTGCCTCTGACCTGAAACGCTGGCTTAACGTTGTATATCGGCGCGGCAGCGTTTCTTCTTCCAATATATCCTCGCGAACAATATTGGTCAGCGGGACTTCTCCTGTCGGGATCATATAATGGCCAGACGTGGCTTCGAAAAGGTCATCTTTAAATTTGGGCAGGTTGCCTGTGCCAAAAAGAGCATGATCCCGCACCAAGAACGGCACACTGGTTTCCTGATAACCAAATTCTGAAGTATGGATGTCGAGCATGAAAGAAGATAACGCACGCTCTAATTTCGCCAAATCCCCCTGCAATATAACAAAACGTGCGCCGGACATGCGGGCCGCACCTTCAAAATCCATCATTTTCAGGTCTTCGCCCAAATCAAAATGCTGTTTAGGCTCAAAGTCAAACTCTGGAACCCTGCCCCATTTCAAGATTTCAACATTATCCTCTTCGCCGCTGCCGTCCGGCACATCATCACTTGGGATATTATCCAACCGGCACATTTTTTGATTTAATTCATCAGCAAGATGACGCACATCTTCTTCTAAGGCTGTCATGCGGGCTTTGATATCGGCGACTTCCTTGATGATTTCGGCGGCATCCAGACCTTTTGATTTTGCCTGACCAATCTCTTTAGACGCGGCATTGCGCCGGGATTGACAGTCCTGCAATTGGGTTTTCTTTTCACGCAAATTTGTGTCAAGCGCAATTAAAGCCGCAGATTGCGGCGCAATATTACGCCTGCCCCAGCCCAGATCAAAAGCTTCGGGTCTTTCCCGAATAGCCTTGATATCAAACATTTTTTTTGTCCTTAATGGTTAAACGAATAAAAATAATTGAGATTTCATATAAAATAAGTATCGGTATGCCAAGCCCAATCTGACTAACGGGATCCGGCGGCGTCATGATGGCGGCAAAGGCAAAAGCCGCCACAATCATATATTTTCGTTTAGCCGCAAGGCCATCTGCCGTCACAATGCCAACACGCGCCAAAAGAATCAATAGAACGGGCAGTTGGAAACTAATGCCAAAGGCCAAAATAAGCAGCATGACAAGTGACCAATATTCCCTGACCGTTGGTAATAGTTCAATGGATAAAACGCCGGCTAATTTTTCTTTGCTTATGCCCGCTGCGGCACCGGCCACATCAGGGGATACCCCCTGGGGCCCTAGCTGAAACGACATGAAAAAATTCCACGCATTTGGAATAACCAGATAATAGGCCAAGGCCGCGCCCATAAGAAATAATACCGGTGTCCCAATCAAAAAAGGCAAAAATGCTTTTTTCTCATTTCCATATAGTCCCGGAGCAACAAACTTCCATAGCTGAATTGAAATTAAGGGAAAGGTCAGGCAGAAGGCGGCAAAAAAGGAAATCTTCAAATATACAAAAAAGGCCTCATGCATGCCGGTATAGATCATTTTGGCATCCTGACCATATTTTAGGGATACATCTACATAGGGCTGCGCCAAAAAAACATAAATTTCTTCGTTGAAATAAAAACACACAACAAAAGCCACAAGTATATAGCTGGCTACCCAAAGAAGTCGTCGCCTAAGCTCTATCAAATGCTCTAGTAACGGTGCTGCACTTTTATCGAGTTCATCTTTTTTGTCCTTTTTCTCTGGCAGATCAGTCATACAGGATCCTTTTTGTCCTGTTCCGGTTTAATGTCTGGTGCCGTATCATTCTCATCTAATGGTATATTTCCGGCCTCATTCAATTTTCGGGTGACTTCCTCTAATTCAACCTCATCGGCCATTTGCTTGATGCTGGTTTGAAATTCCTGTCCCATGGCCCTGATTTTTGAAATAAACCGGCCAATATTACGCAGCAGCGCAGGCAAATCTTTTGGCCCAACCACTATGACGGCCAGTAGGACAATCATAAACATTTCTATCATGCCGATATCGAACATTTTATGTCCCGGGAATTAAGTTAACTATTGGTTTTCTTAGACTTTATGTCTTTAACATCAGTTTCTGATTTTTGGTCAAGGACTTTTGGGTCCTGCTTTATTTCAGCCGAATCTATATCTTCTTCTGACATGCCCTTTTTGAAACTTTTGATGCCTTTCGCCACATCGCCCATAAGGTCGGAAATTTTCCCTCGACCAAATAGTAAAACCAATAATAAAACAACAATAGCAATCTGCCAAAAACTTAAGCCCATGAGTATTCTCCTTTTTGAAGAGCATTTTTTTCACCTTGGAACCATACGGGGATGACGCATATTCCGTGAAATTACATGATGAAAATCAACGAAATTGGATAGGAAAGCAACATAAAAAATATTTATTACATTGAAACGTTTTATTCCCCGGCAGAACCCGGTAATTCTGCCAGTAATTCTGTTTGTTCTTCCACCGGTTTTTCATCCCCCAGAAGGTTAAGACGGGAGGTATTCACATTGGCCAGAAAACCCGCTGCCTTTAATTCCGAGAGACCCGGCAGGTCTTTAATGCTATTCAGCCCGAAATGAACAAGAAAATTTTCCGTTGTGCCATAGGTCATTGGCCTGCCGGGGGTTCTGCGGCGACCCATGGGCTTGATCCACTCTGCTTCCATTAAAACATCAAGGATGCCTTTGCTTAATGATACGCCGCGTACCTCTTCTATTTCAGCGCGCGTTACCGGCTGATGATAAGATATAATTGCCAGTGTTTCAACCGCCGCCCGCGACAGCCTTTTATCTTCTGCGACTTCTTTTCTTAGCAAAAATGCCAGATCAGGGGCGGTTTGAAACATCCATTTTCCGGCAATTTCTACGAGGTTCACGCCGCGTTCTGCATAATGTTCCTGCAAATTTCGTAACAAGCCATCAATTTGCACCTCTTCGGGCAAACAGTCTGCAAGCGCAATCGAGGATAATGGTTTATCACTGGCGAACAATAAGGCTTCTATTATTCGGGTATGTTCAATGGTTTCCATGACTTTTCCTTATTTTCGCTTAATCCTTACGATCCGTTTTTCTAATGAATAACGGGCCAAACACTTGCTTCTGAACAATTTCGGCCTTTCCTGAACGCGCCATTTCCAGAGAGGCCGTGAACAGGCTTGCTTTAACAGACCGCTTCATATTATCTGGCATGTCAGAACCAGTGTTAGAATCCGGCAGAAACTGGTATAAATCCGTCCAGTCAACGGCAAGTCCGATCATCCCTTTTAAACGTTCCAATGCTTGATCCAATGTATAAACATCTCTTTTATGGATACGAATATCGGCAATGGCGTTTCGTGTTTTATGATCCGCATAAACCCTGAGCAAGTCATATAAACTCAATTCAAATATGGCATTTTTGGTTACAATCACAGATTCCGGCATTCCGCGTGCGAAAACATCCCGCCGTAATTGATTGCGTGACATCAGACGCGCAGACGCATCTCTGATGGCGCTTAGCCTCTGTAGCTGATAGGTCAGGCGGGCGGCCATTTCTTCGGCGGAGAGTTCTTCTTCTGAACTTTCTTCGGGTAAGAGCAAGCGTGATTTTAAATAAGCCAGCCAAGCCGCCATTACAAGGTAATCCGCCGCCTTTTCAAGTTTTTGCACCTTGGCCTCGGCGACGAATTTTAAGAACTGTTGTACCAACTCCAGAATTGAAATCTGTTTCAGGTCAACTTTTTGGGTTCTGGCAAGGGCAAGTAAAACATCAAGCGGGCCTTCGAAGCCATCAATATCAAGGATCAGAACCGCCTCACCATCCGGCGCGCCCTGAGCTGCATGGGTAAATTCTAATTGCTCTTTTGTCTCTTTGTCGTTCATTCATTCTCTTAAAATTAACTTGGCGCGATCCATACGGCCAATTGTTGTACAAGATCAATGACGGGCATCAACACAGCCCAAAGAATATTTAAATCCAGTCCTATTTGCTGCCCAAGCATCGGCAACAGGAATAAGCCGATTATGATAATCATACCATATGGCTCAACCCGTGATAAGGGCCGCGCGATGAAATCCGGCAGCAGGCCAACCGCAACTCTTCCCCCGTCCAAAGGCGGGATTGGTAACATATTAAACACCGCAAGAAGCGCGTTGATAAAGATAGCATATTTAATATTTTCCACCAACCAAACACCGGCAATATTAGGTAAAAAACCGACCACATGCAGTAAAAGTGCAGCACATATAACCAAAATTATATTTGCTGCCGGCCCGGCAAGGGCAACCAGCACCATATCTCTGCGGGGGTTGTTAAGATTATTAAAATTTATGGGTACCGGTTTGGCATATCCAAATAAAAAACCCCCAGACATTAATAGCATTAACGGCAAAATTATTGTGCCAAAAATATCAATATGAACAATGGGGTTAAAACTTACCCGTCCGAGTAGTTTAGCCGTATTATCCCCTAATTTATAGGCTACCCAGGCATGGGCGGCCTCATGAAATGTTATGGCCAAAAGCAATGGCAGTACGATCACAGGCAACAGCTGTAAAAAATCCATATCAGTGAAATCCAGTTAGTATTTACTTAAGTTACATTAATTTTTGAGGACTTTTTCCAGCCACTTAAGCAGTTCATCTGCATCAACTTCTGAAATTTCATCGCGTGACTTGAACATATCCGCTATCCAGTTCTCACTTGCCACATTAACATCATATAAAGCCTCCAGCACCTCACGGCGTTCCGTCAGCGGCGCATTGCAATGAAGGATAAGGTCACAGCCTGCTCTTAAGGCCTGCTTGGCATTTGCTGAGGGGTTGCCTGACAGGGCCTTCATATTGACATCATCTGAAATCAACACCCCCTTAAAACCGATTTCCTCCCTGATCACTTGCCGGATTACTTTTTCCGACAGAGTCGCAGGATTTATCGCATCTATGGCCGAATAAACCACATGAGCTGTCATGGCAAGTGGCATATGATTTAAGGCCTTAAAGGGGCCAAAGTCGGTTCTGGATAATATATCCCGCGAAGTCTCGACAAGGGGCAGGTCAATATGGCTATCTACGGTTGCGCGGCCATGACCCGGGATATGTTTTATAACTGGCAAAACGCCGCCAGACAGCAGGCCTTCGCAAGCTGCCTCGCCCAATTTTGCCACTATATCCCCATTTTCGCCGTATGATCTATCGCCAATCACTTTATCCGCGCCCGAGAAATATAAATCCAATAAGGGGTAACAATTAACGGATATGCCCAAAGACCTGAGTTCATCAGCCATCAAACGGGCATTTATTTTAGCGGCGACCAAGCCCATCTCGCTGTCTTTTCTAAATAAAGTGAGCAAGGCCTCCCCGCTTGGTGGTTTTCGCCAATATTCCGGGTTTAGGCGGCAAACACGGCCGCCCTCCTGATCAATGAAGATCGGAACATCTTCGCGGCCAACCGCTTTTTTCATCTCATCGGTTAGTCTTTTAAGCTGGCTTGGTGACTGGCAATTCCGAGCGAATAATATAAAGCCAAAAGGGTCTAGGTCTTTAAAAATCGCGGCCTCATCAGCGGTTAAGGAAAGACCATCACAATCCAATATTACGGGCCTTGCCATCTATTTTACCATCACAATGCAGGCTTGTTTCTTTGTCTTTAATCCGGCGCAGATAGTGTCTGCCTGCTCTCTTGAAGTAACCAGCCCCCCTCTAAGTCGATAAAGAACGCCTTTTTTACCCAAATCAATCATCATGACATCAGGACTGAGGCCTGACAAAAGCGCGGCATTATCATCTTTAAGCTTTTTCCATAGCTGTTCGGCGGTTTCCTTCTTGCTGAAAGCCCCGAGCTGAACAAGAAAGCCATCAGTGCCGCCTTTTACAGACGGGGCAATCGCAGCGACAGTTTCAGCAGCAGATTCTGGTTTGACAACAAGGCTTTCGCCCGGATCATTTTCCTTTGGCGAAGCAACAATAGTTGTATCGACAATTTTTTCTGTCATTTTTATTTCAGGCGTTTTTATTTTTGGTCTGTCAAGAGGCAGCTCAGCGCTGGCCCCAAGGCTTTCACCCTGTTCAGTTTCGCCGGAGGTCACGCGGTTGAAAACATTTTTATCCTGATTGAGGACTTCCAGACCGCCCGGATTTTCCGGTTTTACTTTTATGACAGAATTATCTGCCCGCACGACAGGCACCGGCCCGTTATTCGCGCCTTCCATATAACTATACCAGATCAACCCGCCAAAGATGGCTAAAATAATAACCGTTAACGCCGCCACAAACATACGCCGGCCGGTCATATCGCCTTCGTCCGTATATTCCTCCGGTAATGGCTGCAGCCATGATGATTTTTCATTTTCATCCGACATTCTAAATCCCTTCCCGTGATTTTATTTCTCTACATTTCCTTAACTGGTTCCACGCCTAATATATCCAGTCCTGCAGCAATAATATTCGCCGTCGCAGTAATTAGGGCCAATCGAGATAAAGTCTTGTCCCTATCATCTGCGATTATGAAGCGAAGATCAAGATGATCATTACCTTTATTCCATAGGCCATGAAATTCAGAGGCTAACTCATAAAGAAAATAGGAAATTCTATGCGGCTCGCGTGCGAGGGCAGCACTTTCGACAAAACGCGGCCAGTTCATCATATTCTTGATCAGGGCCAATTCACTTTCATCCGTTAAAAGGCTCATATCTGCTGTTGCCAGTGCAGCCGCCGAAATATCCATATCGGGATATACCCCCAGAGTCTTGCGGAAAACTGAATATACCCTCGCATGGGCATATTGCACATAAAATACCGGATTATCCTTTGATTGTTCCGTCACGCGTGCAAAATCAAATTCAAGGGAAGCATCATTTTTACGGGTTAACATGATGAAGCGCACAACGTCTTTGCCTACCTCATCCACAATATCGCGCATGGTGATAAAGGCCCCCGAACGCTTTGACATTTTAACCGGCTTGCCGTCCCTGAGCAGTTTAACCATCTGGCACAGCCGAACATCAAAGTCTATTTTGCCGTCACTTAAGGCATCGATGACTGATTCAACGCGTTTGACATAGCCGCCATGATCCGCGCCCCAGACATCAATCAGATGCGTAAAACCGCGTTCCATTTTATCATAATGATAGGCCACATCAGCCGCAAAATAAGTCCAGCTGCCATCTGATTTCTTAACGGCCCGATCAACATCATCGCCAAAATCGGTAGATTTAAACAGGGTTTGCGGGCGCTCTTCCCAATCATCCGGCTTTTTGCCCTTTGGCGCCTCCAATATGCCCGTATAAATCAGGCCTTTGTCAGCAAGTTTATCCAGAGCAATCTGAATTTTTCCGCTTTCATGAAGCGTAGCCTCCGAGAAAAATACATCATGCTTAATGGAAAGCGTAGCAAGGTCTGCGCGGATCATAACCATCATGGCATCCGTGGCAAACTGCCGAATATCCTTGAGCCATTCACTCTCGTCCGCCTCCAGCCACTTGTTACCGTATTTATCCGCCAGCGCCTGCCCCACGGGAATTAAATAATCACCGGGATATAAGCCTTCCGGAATTTCGCCAATATCAACGCCCAAGGCTTGCTTATATCGCAGGTAAGCGGATCTGGCCAACACATCAATCTGGCCGCCTGCGTCATTGATATAATATTCGCGGGTCACGTCATACCCGGCAAACGACATTAAAGAGGCCAAAGCATCGCCAAAAATCGCGCCCCGGCAATGACCAACATGAAGTGGCCCCGTTGGATTGACCGAAACATATTCCACATTGACTTTATCATGGCGGCCTATCTCTGAACGGCCATAAGCTTTGCCGGCTTTCAATATATTCGGCACCTGTGACTGGATTATCTCTTGCTGCAAAGTGATATTTATAAAACCGGGGCCGGCCACATCCACCTTTTCAACACCGTCCATAAGCTTAAGGCCATCCATGATCATCTCGGCAATATCACGGGGCTTCATGCGCGCTTTCTTGGTCAGCACCATGGCTATATTGGTGGAAATATCACCGTGAGAGGCATCACGCGGCGGCTCAATAGTCACATTTTTAAGGTCGAGGCCTTTGGGTAATTTATTGGCCTTCCCAAGGTCAGACACGATAGTTTTCAGGGCATTAAAATAAGTATCAAAAATATTCATAATTCAGGCAACTCATAATTCAAACAGCGATGTATCAAATAATCTTTTATGTTCCAAAATGGCATATCGGTCTGTCATGCCGGCGATAAAATCCGCCACATGCCGTGCGCGGATATTCTTGTCTTCCAAAATTTGCGGTAGTTGCCATTCTGTTGGCAAACATTCCGGCTCGGCATGAAACAGTTCAAACAGATCGGTTATAACTCTTTTTGCCTTACTGGACATGCGGTTTACTTTATAATGTCGATACATATTCTGCATTAAGAAAGATTTCAATCTTTTATCGAACTCTTTCATTTCATGGGAGAAAGAAATCACACTTTTGCCGGCCCCGCGAATATCATCAACGGTTTCTGGTTTAAGTTCGGCAATTCTTTTTTTACTTTCCACCAAAATATCATTGACCATTCGATTAATCAGTCGCCGAACAACCTCATGAATTTCCCGGCCATCATCAAGCGTGCCGTAACTGCTGCGAACTTCCTTGATAATATCACATAATATTGGCAGCTCTTCCAATTGATCCATCGTTAACAAACCTGCCCTGATACCATCGGCAATATCGTGCGTATTATAAGCCACATCATCTGAAACTGCCGCCACTTGTGCTTCGGCGCTGGAAAAAGTATGTAATTCCAGATCATGGCTGTCGTTATAGCTTCGTAAATTCACATTCAGAGCGTCAAACTGGCCTTTCACGCAAAGTGGGCCGTTATGCTTGGCAAGCCCCTCCAGCGTCTCCCACGTAAGGTTCAATCCATCAAACTCTGCGTATCTTTTCTCTAATCTTGTCACAATACGTAAAGACTGCGCATTATGGTCAAAACCCTGAAATGGTGCCATGACGGCATTCATGGCTTCCTCTCCGGCGTGACCAAAGGGGGTGTGGCCAAAGTCATGAACCAATGCCAAAGACTCCGCAATTTCATCATTAAGGCCCAGAACGACGGCGATGCTGCGGGCAATTTGCGCAACCTCTATGGAATGCGTGAGCCGCGTTCTGTAATAGTCCCCCTCGTGATAGACGAAAACCTGCGTTTTATGGATCAAGCGCCTAAAGGCGTCAGAATGAATGATACGGTCCCGGTCCCGCTGAAAGGGGGAACGGGTTTTGGTTTCCCCCTCGGAATGAAGCCGTCCGTGGCTGGTTTCTGCCAAGCAGGCATAGGCGGCATATTCAGGCCTGGGCATAAATATTTTAAAATCAATATTCATAAATATATATTTTCCATCATTTTAATTGCCAATATTATCGGCTTATTGACAATATTTATACATTACCTACTTATATAGTGTATTATATAAAAAACATCAGGATAAGTTAGTATAATGACCGAAGAAAAAACGCCAGTAACCTTATCACAAAGCGCCGCGCAGCGTATCGCCGCACTTTGCGTACAAGAAGGCAACCCGGATCTTAAATTTCGTATTTCCGTGGACGGCGGCGGCTGTTCCGGTTTCCAATATGACTTTAAACTGGTCGATGATCAAAAAGATGATGATCTTATTGTGATGCGCGAAGGCGTGACCATGTTGGTGGATGGCTTGTCCCTGCTCTATTTAACCGGTTCCGAAGTTGATTTCGTCGAAGAATTGGCCGGCTCCATGTTCGTGGTTAAAAACCCCAATGCGACCGCCTCTTGTGGCTGCGGATCTTCTTTCGCTGTTTAAAGCCTCTCCTAAAAGGTGCCTTTATGAAAATTGCTTCGTGGAATGTAAATTCAATCAAGGCACGCTTGCCGCGTGTGACGGAATGGTTAATAGATTCTAATCCGGATGTTGTCATGTTGCAGGAATTGAAATGTCAGGATGAGAATTTTCCCTATATGGAAATTGAGGAACTTGGTTATAACGTTGCTGTTCACGGGCAGAAAAGTTATAACGGCGTTGCCATTCTGTCCAAATATCCCATAGAAGATGTGATGATTGGCCTGCCGGGTGATGACAGTGATGAACAGGCAAGATATATTGAAGCCACCATTAATACCGTGCGTGTGGGCGGGCTATATCTGCCCAACGGCAACCCGCTTCCCGGCCCAAAATTTGATTATAAACTGAAATGGATGGACCGCCTGATTGATCGGGCAAAATTTTTACTGACCCAAGAGGAAGTATTCGTCCTTGGCGGGGATTATAATTGCTGTCCCAAGGATGAAGATTGTTATGATCCTGTTCGTCTGTCCGGTGATGCACTGATGCAGCCGGAAACCCGCGCGCGCTATTATACATTACTCAACCTTGGATTAACCGATGCGCTCCGGCAATATTTTCCGTCCGGTCATAATTATACCTATTGGGACTATCAGCGCGGGGCATGGCCGAAAGACAACGGCCTGCGCATTGACCATCTTTTACTGTCCCCGCAGGCAGCAGATAAATTAACAAAATGTGATGTTGACCGGGTGCCGCGCGGCAAGGAACGCGCTTCAGACCATACCCCTATATGGTGCGAACTGGAGATTTAAGCTGGTTACGCTTTTAAATTTTGACGAATAGTTTCAAGACGAATTCGGATTTTTTTTAAGGAAGTGACCATATCAGCGTCTTCAATATTAATCTGAATATTAGCTTGGGCATTTTTTTTGGTTATATTAAGGATTTGAGACTCATATGTATTTTCTGTTTTTGGGGTAGCTTTTAAAGCTTCATCCCTGGATTCAACCTCGATGGTTTCAAGAATACTTTTTATGCCTTGTTCTTTCAGCAGTTTTTGAGCCCCTTTGATCGTATAACCATCATCATGGAGTAATTTACGTATTACCTGAATAATTTCAATGTCTTCCGGTCTGTAATAACGTCTTCCTCCGCCTCTTTTCATGGGGCTGATCTGACTGAATTTACTTTCCCAGAATCGCAAAACATGCTGCGGCACCCCCATTGAATCCGCAACTTCACTTATGGTACGAAAAGCATTTGGTGATTTATTTGCATTGGATGTCATTTATTGACTTTCCATATTTACAAAAAAGCTTGGCCACAACCATGTATCCCCCTTTTAACGACATAGAATATCTGCCTTGAATACAGATTTTTTACATTTTAACTACGGCTGCTAACGCGCGTTTTAAGTACTTGTGATGGCCGAAAAACCAAAACCCTTCGCGGTTCAATGGGAACTTCTTCCCCTGTTTTGGGATTCCTGCCAATCCGGCCATCCTTTGATCGTACGATAAAACTGCCAAAAGAAGAGATTTTCACATTCTCTCCACTAACGAGATTTTCTGAAATCGCATCGAGAACAGCTTCTACTAACTCTGCAGATTCATTTCTGGATAGTCCAACTTCTTGATAAACAGCCTCACTTAAGTCGGCTCTTGTTACTGTTTTTCCGTTCATTTCTTTGTCCCTTAATGTATTTGCAGTCTACTTCACTGAAAATTTCCCGTCAATATCAAAGGGATGCCATGCATTCCTCAGAGACTAGGTAACGTGTTTTTATGTATTTTAAGTTACTTTGGTTTAAAAAACGTTTATTTTTACCATCTAATCAGGCATGAACCCCACGTAAAGCCCCCGCCCATGGCTTCCAGAACGACAATATCACCTCGGGCGATTCGGTTTTCCTTTAGCATTTCATTTAGAGCGAGCGGAATTGACGCCGCCGAAGTGTTCGCATGTTTTTCCACGGTTATGGCAACTTTTGATGGAGAAATTTTAAGTTTTCGTATTGTCGCATCCAGGATACGTTTGTTGGCTTGATGCGGAATGACCATATCCACATCGTCAGATGTCAGGCCGTTAAAATCCAAGGCTTCTTTTACGACGCTTGCCAAATTAACAACTGCATGACGAAAGACTTCTTTACCCTTCATACGTAAAAATCCGGTTGACTGGGTTGAAGACACCCCGCCATCCACATAAAGAAGTTCATTATACCGGCCATCAGAATGAAGGTGAGAGGATAAAATACCCTGATCTTTGTTGGTCCCGGTACTCGGCCCCGCAGACAGCACCACAGCCCCTGCCCCATCACCAAACAATACACATGTGGTTCGGTCTTTCCAATCAAGAATGCGAGAAAATGTCTCGGCCCCGATCACAAGAACATGCTGCGCCTGACCCGCACGAATAAAATTATCTGCCGTTGCCAAGGCATAAATAAACCCCGAACATACCGCCTGAACATCAAAAGCCGCCCCCTTGGTCATACCAAGGGCCGCCTGAACCCGCGTTGCCGTAGAAGGGAAAGTCTGATCCGGCGTTGAGGTTGCCAGAACAATCAAATCAATGTCATTTGCGGTAAGGCCGGCATCTATCAATGCTCTTTGAGCTGCCTTAACCGCAAGGTCTGAGGTCAATTCACCGTCAGCGGCCATATGCCGCTGTTTTATTCCGGTTCGTTCGATAATCCATTCATCAGTGGTATCGACAATATCTTCCATCTCTTTATTAGTAATGATTTTTTCGGGAAGATATGATCCACAGCCGGAAACAATAGAACGAAAAGCTGTCATATTGCCTTTTCCTCAATTTCTTCGATGTCATGTGTTTCAAACAGTTTTAAATCTTTAATTATTTTTCCCGCGAGGTTATTTGCCGCCATATCAGCGGCCACGCCAATGGCACTGGCAAAACCAGAGGCCGATGCCCCGCCGTGGCTTTTAATAACCAAACCATTAAGTCCCATGAATACGGCACCATTATGATTATTGGGATCAAGATGGTCTTTAAGTCCCATCAAGGCCGGTTTTGCAAATAAATAACCCACTTTGGACATCCACGAGTCTGAAAGGGCTGCCTTCATCATTCCGGCAATCATTCGTGCCGTGCCCTCAGCCGTTTTTAAGGCCACATTGCCTGTGAAGCCATCCGTAACAACCACATCAACTTCACCATTGGCAAGGCCATGTCCCTCAGTAAAGCCAACATAATTCGTGGGTAAATTAGCATCACGCAACATACGATCCGCAATTTTAATTGTTTCATTGCCTTTTAATTCTTCAACGCCAACATTTAAAAGAGCCACTGAAGGGTTCGGCATTCCCAGAACAGTCCGGGCAAATGCGGCACCCATAATGGCAAACTGAACCAGATTATCCTCATTGCATTCAACATTAGCCCCTAGGTCAAGCATAACGCTTTCCCCGCATGATGTCGGCAATAATGAGGCTAAAGCTGGCCTATCGATACCCGGCATAGTCCGCAGCATAAATTTTGACATGCCCATTAAGGCCCCCGTATTGCCAGCGGAAACGGCAGCGATGGCTTTCCCATCCTTCACAGCTTGAATAGCCAAACCCATACTGGATTCACGCCCGCGCCGCAGTGCTTGACCTGGTTTTTCATCTGCTGATACGAATTTATCTGTATGGTGGATTTCGCAATTGTTTTTGAGGAAGGGATATTTCGTCACTAACGGCGCTATTCTCGTTTCATCGCCATATATCAAGAAACGGACATTAGGCAATCTTTCACGTGCAATGCTTGCCCCCTCAACAACAATTTGAGGGGCCGCATCACCGCCCATGGCATCCAAGGAAATTATACATTCGCGCGTCAAAGGTAACCCATCTATCTGATTTTTGGCTCATTGGCCAATAACCTGTTTTATTATTACAAAGCCATCACATACTACCGTCAATCGACCATTTATCCATGAATGACTTAGCCGCACAGCCCTAGATTCATGACAATACTGATTAATACACTATCTTCAAGCCTTATGTTTTAAACTTTTTAAAACAGCAAAAGGATTCTTCTTTTCTGAACTTAAACTTTGGTCTTCTTCCTGAATTATTTTTTGTCCAAGCTCTTCACCGGTTGCCTCTGACTTACGCGGATAAGGATTGATTTCCAGCGAAATATACTGGGTGATTAATTCGCCCACATCGACCAGGTTTGAGTTTATATACTCAATGTCGTTTTCTTCAAAATCAAAGTCGATTTCCACATCCTTTTTTTGCGATTGTTTATTCGGCTGTCTTGGCAGATGTTGTAAAATTATCGTTAATTTTCCCGATACATCACCTGCTACTGTCTCAAGGGATATGCTGCAAGCCTGATCCAGCTTAACAATATAAGAGGCCTCGAGCTTATATTGGCCCTTTTTAGCAGGCGTAATATCAGCTTTGGCATTAAGTAGCGTAATATCTAAAACATTGAAACGGAGTGCCAGAGCAGATTTTTCGATTTCTGTTGCTTTAAAATTAAATTGCCGCCCATTTTTTCCGACCGTGGTGACATCAATTGGCCTGGAAAATTCATATACAGGAAAGCCATTTAAAGAGGATTCGGGCAATTCTTCTGACTCAGCCTTATGCTTATTTTTATTTTCTGACATGCGATTATTTCACTTCTGTAAAAACTATATTCTCAGACATAAAACCTTCATATGACTGATTTGCAAGGCCGTCTATTTGGCGAATGACATAAGAGATAAAATCATCGAGCGCCCTATCGCCCGGTTTCTGATCCTTGTATATATTGCGCAAAAGGGCACCTTTAAAAGCATTTTTAAAATCTGGCGACATATCATCAGACCGGATTATCTCCTGATATGTTTTTTTTCGGCCATAATAAGCCTCAGCCATAATTTTAACTTTTTTGCCGACACTCATATCACCGACCCCCATTTCGCGCAGTGACATGTCCATATTATCAAACAAGACTTCCTGCAAATAACGAATGAGCATCACCGTATTCTTATTATGCGTCATATTTTCATCTTGTAACAGCGCCTCAAGTCGGTCGACAACCAGACTTACATGAAGAATGATTAAATCAAACCTTCCGTCCAAAGTATCAGCAACCTCCCAGGTCTCATAAAATTCAGGCTGACGGGCTTGCGACACTATTTTCGTGAACAATCCATGTGCAATATCTTTTATTTTGCTGTTTTTATTAAAAAAATTAAACATATTAGGTTTCGTTCATCTTATTAAGGCCATATTGAAATTTAAAAATATTGACTAGCGTGATGACAGGTGCCATTTTGTGCTATATTTTGCGTTAGGTATCATGCTACTGCATAAACTGCAAATAAAAGCGAATATATTTTCGTAAAAACGGACATCGATTTACCAATGGATTTACCAATGGACTTAACTGTGAAAAAAGCCACGAAGACGATTATTATTTTGACTATTGCCATGTTAGCTCTTGGTGGCTGCACGTCGCGAAAATTTGTTCGCGGTTATATGCCTGATGCTGAAATGGTTAGTTCCATAAAGCCGCAAGTAGATACGCATGACTCTGTCAAACAAATGCTCGGCAGTCCATCGTCTTCCGCAACCTTTGATAATGACAATTGGTATTACTATACCAAGAAATCAGAAAGTCTGGCCTTTTTTAAAGAAAAAATTACGGAATTAAATATAATCGCCATTCGTTTTGATGATGATGGCTATGTTACGGCTGTTGATAATTATACGCTTGATGATCACAATGAAATTAGCCCCGTCGGTGATACGACAAAAACCCATGGTCGTGAGCTGAGCTTTATTCAGGAGTTATTCGGCAATATTGGTCGTTTTGGTGCGGGTGGCCCTTCAAACGTACGGCCCGGAAACTAGAATTGTTTCACCTGTACAACCATAACATCCAGCACCAGTGGTTTTTTAAGAATTTTATTGCTGATGTCCTTTATGGCGCTCTTTAGCATTGGATAATCAATACTGCGCGGGTTATCTTTCTTACCAATAGATTTTCCGCTGAAATGGCGCAAAATAGCATCCCTGATCTCTGGCAAATTAACAATAACCTCCATTTTATTATCATTACCATCAACTTTAATGGAAAAATCCGCTATAAGATTGCCAACGACACGCCCCTTAGATACAAGAGGAATATTAACCCGTTCTACTTTGATAAAATGCGCATCTATCTTTGGTTCATCTTTTTTTACGATGACTTCTTCGGTTTGCTCAGCTGGCGCATCTGATCCGCTTAACATCATAAATGCCCCAAAGCCGCCTCCGCCGCCAAGTAAAAGCCCAAGCAGCAAGCCGATGATAAGAAGCTTCTTGCTGCCGCCCTTTGGTTTTTCTTCTACAGGCGTATCTTCTGTATTCTCTGCTTTTTTATCTTCTTCTTTTGCCATTACAAAGCCCTGTTATCTGTATCAAAAATGCCTAAATCCCTGATCATCATCCTGTAATAAATTTATACCGTCACTATCTCTTATGATCACACTTTTTTCTGTGGTGATATG